>JADYYZ010000558.1 GCA_020853405.1 Acetobacteraceae bacterium | reverse complement strand
GGGACAATGTGTCGATGCAGGTCGAACTGATCGCGCCGATCGCGATGGACGAGGGTCTGCGGTTCGCGATCCGCGAGGGCGGCCGCACCGTCGGCGCCGGCGTCGTCGCCAAGATCACCGCCTGACCCGGAAAAGGGCGCCCCCTGGTCATTGGCCAGACCGGGCGGCGCCTGCTAACCAGAACAGCATCAGGCCAGAACCGCACCAGGCCAGTACCGCATTAGGGGTGTAGCTCAATTGGCTAGAGCGCCGGTCTCCAAAACCGGAGGTTGGGGGTTCGAGACCCTCCACCCCTGCCACGGCCCCGCGCGCGGCGGCTTGCACCGACCCGGCCGCGCGGCCATCTGAAGGATCATCATGGCCCGTTTTGACCCCGTTCTGTTCGTCCGGCAGGTGCGCCAGGAGGTCTCCAAGGTCACCTGGCCGACGCGGAAGGAAACCCTGGTCACCACGGGCATGGTGTTCGCCTTCGTCACCATCGCGGCGACCTTCTTCACGGTGGTCGATTCGATCATCGGCGTCGGCGTGCGCGCGATCTTTGGTTTCGGGAGGTGAGCATGGCACTTGCGGCATCCACATCGGGCGGCACCGCCGCCTCGCCCCCCGGCGCCGGACCCAGGCGCTGGTACGTGATCCATGTCTATTCCGGGTTCGAGAAGAAGGTGGCCCAGCAGATCCGCGAACAGGCCGCCCAGCAGGGCCTGGCCGACCGCTTCGAGGAGGTCCTGGTGCCGACCGAGAACGTGGTCGAGATGCGCCGTGGCCAGAAGGTGAACGCCGAGAAGAAGTTCTTCCCCGGCTACGTGCTGGTGCGCATGGAGATGACCGACGAGACCTGGCATCTGGTGCGCAACACGCCGAAGGTCACGGCGTTCCTGGGCGGCAAGATCGGCCGCCCGCTGCCGATCAGCGACGCCGAGGCCAACCGCATCGTCCAGCAGGTGCAGGAAGGGGTAGAGCGCCCCAAGCACTCGATCACCTTCGAGGTCGGCGAGACCGTGCGTGTCACCGACGGCCCGTTCACCAGTTTCAACGGCGTGGTCGAGGAGGTCGACGAGGAGAAGGGGCGGATCAAGGTCAGCGTCTCGATCTTCGGCCGCGCCACCCCGGTCGAGCTGGAATACGCGCAGGTGGAAAAGGGTTAACCGCGCGCTGCTATCCAGGTGCATCCGACCTCGGCCTTGGGGGAGATGATGGAAGGCGCGCGCAACCACGGCGCCGGCCGTGCCCGGCTGCCGACCCGCCGCCGCGTGCTGCGCGGCGTCGCGGCCGTTGGCGTGAGCTGCTTCGCCGGTGCCGCCTATGCCTTCGGTGTCGAGCCGCATTTCCGGCTTGAGCGGGTGTCCTATCGCGTCGCGCTGCCCGGCTGGCGTGGCCCGCCGATGCGGATCGCCGCCCTTGCCGATCTCCATGCCTGCGAACCCTGGATGCCGGCATCGCGCGTGCGCGGGATCGTGGCGCACGCCAATGCGCTGAAGCCCGACCTGGTGGTGCTGCTTGGCGACTACGTGTCCAGCCTGCACCGGTTCGGCGAAACCGACGTGCCGCCCGCGGAATGGGGCGCCGCCCTGGCCGGGCTTGCCGCGCCGCTTGGCGTGCACGCGGTGCTTGGCAACCACGACTACTGGGAGCGCCCCGGCCCCGCGCCGGTGCGCGCGGCGCTCCGCGCCGCCGGCGCGCGGCTCTACGAGAACCAGGCGGTGGAACTTGCCCACCAGGGCCAGAAATTCTGGCTGGCCGGCACCGGCAGCCTGTGGGCGCAGCCGCTCGGCCGCGGCCGCTTCGCCGGCACCAACAACCTGGGCGCCGCGTTGCGGCAGGTGACCAGCGAGGCCCCCCTGGTGCTGCTGGCGCACGAACCCGACCAGTTCGTCGCAACGCCGGAGCGTGTCGGCCTGACGCTGTCGGGCCACACCCATGGCGGCCAGGTGCGCCTGCCCGGCGTCGGCGCCCCGTTCGTGCCCAGCGAGTATGGCCAGCGCTATATCTATGGCCACGTCGCCGAGGGGCGCCGCCAGCTCGTGGTCTCGGGCGGCCTCGGCTGTTCCGGCCTGCCGGTTCGCTTCGGCGTGCCGCCAGAGATCACGCTGATCGAGGTCGTGGCCGAGGCGTGAGCGGCACCCAGGGCTGCGACAGTGACGATATGGTAATCGACCGGTGCGACGATGGCTCCGGTAATGCGGCGCGCCATCGCGGCCGGATTTCGCCGGTCACGTCCCGGCCGGCATCGAACGGGGCTGCAGGGATCGCAACGTGTTCGCCCACCCTGGCCTGACTGCCGGCCGCGCGCTTCTGCTTCTGGATACGGTGCTGATCGGCCTTCTGTGGTCGAGCGTCGCGGTGCTCTGCCTGGGCGTGCCGGGGGGTGCCGCGGCACTCGGCCCGCTGCTCGCGCTGCCGGCAGCGCTGCTGCTGTTCCTGTACGCGCTTGGCCTTTATGAGCGGGCGGCGCTTCTGGAAACGCGCCAGTCGATCGCGCGCGTGCCGCTCGCCGCCGGCCTGGCCGCCGCGGCGGCCGCGGCCGCGCTTTCCCTGCTGAAGCGGGTTTCCGGTTCGCCCGACCTCACGCTTTATTTCATCGCCGCGCTGCTGTGCGGCCTTGCCGCGCCCTGCATCGCGCGGGTGGCGCTGTTCACGCTGCACCACCGCGGGAAATTCCGCCGCCGCGTGATGATCGTGGGCGCCGGCCAGCGCGCCTGGGATCTCGTGCACCTGCTGCGCCACGAAGGCCGCACGCTGGCCTATGATGTGCTGTTCATCCACCATCCGGTGCTGGGCCAGGTCGATCCGCGCCTCGCCGAGGATTCCGAAAGCCGCATCGTCTCCGGCCGCGAGGACTGGGAAGCGATCGCGCGCGATTTCGGCGCCGAGCAGATCGTGGTCGCCGCCGACGAACGGCGCGGCATGCCGATGCACACGCTGCTCGCCTGCCGCACCGCCGGCTTTCCGGTGTACGAGTACATGCGCTTCCTGGAAAAGGAGATCGGGCGGGTCGACCTGAAGCGGCTGGAACTGTCGTGGCTGCTGTATGCCGATGGCTTCGCGTTCAGCCCGGTCGATCGCGCGCTGAAGCGGGCGCTCGATGTGGTGGTCTCGGCCCTGCTGCTGGCGCTGGCGCTGCCGGCATTGCTGGGGGCGGCGATCGCCATCCGGGCCAGCGATCGCGGGCCGGTGCTGTATCGCCAGGCGCGGGTGACGCAGCAGGGCCGGGTGTTCCAGATCCTGAAACTGCGCACGATGACCGTGAACAGCGAGACCAGGGGCGCGGTGTGGGCGGCGGAACGCGATCCCAGGATCACCCGCGTCGGCCACTTCCTGCGCCGCAGCCGGCTCGACGAGCTGCCGCAGCTGATCAACATCCTGCGCGGCGACATGAGCTTCGTCGGCCCCCGCCCCGAGCGCCCGGAATTCACCCGTGAACTCGCCTCCAAACTGCCGCTGTACGAGGAGCGGCACATCGTGCGCGCCGGCCTCACCGGCTGGGCGCAGATCAACTATCCCTATGGCGCGAGCCTCGATGATGCGCGCAGCAAGCTGAGCTACGACCTCTACTACGTGAAGAATTTCGGCATCCTGTTCGACGTGCTGATCATCCTGCAGACCATGCGCGTCGTGCTCTGGCCGTCCGGGGTGCGGTAAGGATCGCGCGCTACGCGATCACGCGAGGCCGCAACGCCGCGATCGCCCGGCCGTAGGGCGGGTTGGCGAACACCGCCGAGCCGGCCACCAGCACCGTCGCACCGGCCGCCACCACTTTCGGTGCCGTTTCGGCGGTGATGCCGCCGTCGACCTCGATCCGGATATCGCGGCCTGCTGTCATCGCGCGCAGGCGGCGGATCTTCTCGAGCTGGGCGGGGATGAATTTCTGGCCGCCGAAGCCGGGATTGACCGTCATCACCAGCACCAGGTCGATACGGTCGAGCACGTGCTCGACCGCGCTTTCCGGTGTCGCCGGGTTCAGCGCCACACCGGCCGCCTTGCCCAGCCCCGCGATCACCTGCAGCGTGCGATCGAGGTGCGTGGTCGCCTCGGCATGCACGATGATGCGGTCGGCGCCGGCGCGCGCGAACGCCTCCAGATAGGGATCGGTCGGCGCGATCATCAGGTGGGTGTCGAAGCACTTCGCGCAATGCGGCCGGATCGCGCGCACGAGATCGGGGCCGAAGGTGATGTTGGGCACGAAATGCCCGTCCATCACGTCGAGGTGGATCCAGTCGGCGCCCGCCTCGTCGACCGCGCGCACCTCCTCGGCCAGCCGCGCGAAATCGGCGGCGAGGATGGATGGTGCGATCAGCACGGCTCCGCTCATGGCGGCGCGCGATCGGGCGGGTGCGCCGCCGGCAAGCACCGGCACCCGATCACGACTTCGCGGATTTCTGCGCGGCCAGCATCTCGTCGATGCGCCTGGTGGTGCCGTTCAGGTCGGAGATCTTCTCGCCCGCGGTAATCTTCGGCATATTCGCCTTCTCGTCCTTCTGCATGCCGATCGCGCGGTCGGCGGCGGCCAGGATGGCGGCGGGGTCGGGCGGCAGCACCAGAACCCCGTTCTCGTCGGCCAGGATGCAATCGCCCGGGTTGACCGGCACGCCGCCGCACGAGATCGTGGTGCAGAATTCGCCGTTGCTGAACAGGCGCTTGGTGGTCACCGCGGAAAGCCCGCGCGCCCACACCGGCATGCCGTGTTCGCGCAGCTCGGCGATGTCGGTCGCCACCCCGTCC
>JADYYZ010000557.1 GCA_020853405.1 Acetobacteraceae bacterium | reverse complement strand
CGGACGCGCGAAGCTCTGCGCCGGGTGCCCGCGGCAGCGCGCCTGCCTTGGCAAGCGCCTTCAGCAGCGCGCGCCGCTCCTCGGCCCGGCAGAAATCTTCCAGCCGGGGGCGAAAGCCCGCCTCGGCCGCGGCCGCATCCAGAAGTGCGGCCAGATCCGCCCGCTGCGACGGCGGCGCGACCGCAACGCAGGCGCCGATCAGCCGGCCATGGGCGCCCAGGAAAAGCACCGGCACGCCGGCCTCCATGCAGGCGGTCAACGCCTCGGTGCGCCAGTGCACGCGGCGCCCGTGCACCTGAACGCGGGCCAAGCGTGGCAGCGGGGCAAAACTGTCGGCCGTGCCCTCGCGGCGAAGGCGCAGCGCGGGGCCATCGGCCAGCACCGCGACCGGCCGGTCGGCGCCATCAAGGTGCAGGCTATGCAGCATCGCTCGCTCCTTCCGGGCTGGTTCCCAGCACCGCGTAGGACAGCCGCGCGCGATCGCGGGCGGCGGCGACGAGCGGGCGGATCCCCCGCCGCAGCGCCCGGCGCGCCGGCCCGACCGCACCTTCCCAGGCGGCGTAGAAGGCCATGCGCCCGGCCTTGCCGAGAAGGCAGGCCTCGCCATCGCGGGTGAAGTGGCCAGCGCGCAGTACCTCGTCGGCGAACAGGCGCCAGACCAGGCGGTCAAGTACCGGCCGCAGCGGCTCGACCAGGTCGCAGGCCAGGCTGTCGCGCCCCGGTGCCGGGGCGTGCAGGAAGCCGATCGCCGGATCGAGGCCCGCGGCCCACGCCTCGCGCGCGGCCTCAAACGTGCCCAGCGTGTAGGCGAGCGACAGCACGGCGTTCACCGGGTCGCGCGGCGGGCGGCGGTTGCGCCCGGCGAAGTCGAGCGAGGGCGGGAACATCGTGACGAAGGCCGCGAAATAGGCGGCGGCCGCCGCCCCCTCGATGCCCGACAGGCGGGGAAGATCGGCCGGCGGGGTCGTGCGCAGGGAGGCAAGCGCATCCAGAACGCCGGCAAGCCCGCGCGTCAGCTGGTAGCGCCGGTCGGCGCGGCGGGCCAGCGCGGTGCGCAGCAGCGTTGCCTGGCCCAGCAGTTTGCGCCGCACCACGGTGGCAGCGATCGCACCCCGCGCGGAAGAATCGAGCGCAAGGGAGAGCTGGCCCAGCCGGATGGCGGCATCGGCATGGCCCCGCGGCAGCAGCTGGCCGGCCGGCTCGCCCCGCCTTCCCGACAGCACCAGCAATCCGCAACCGGCGTTGTGCAGGGCTGCGATCGCGCCAGTGGCGAGCTGCGCAGGCCCCCGCAGAACCACGCGCTCAAGTGCCGCGACCGGCGCCCGCCACAGCGTGCCGTCGGCGCCGCGCACGCTGAGCGCGCCGGACTCATGGCCGATCGTGGCGTCGCGGCGATCGAGGAACAGGGTGGTCATGGGTGGCCTCCGCTTGCCGTCAGCCGATGATGATGAAGCTGCCGCGAAGCGGCGGGCGGGCGATACCAAGCGTGCGGGGCGTGCTGCGCGGATCGAGCCGAAGCGCGAACACCCGGTCGGCGCGCGGGTGGGCGATTGCGCGAAGGCGCGCGAGCAGGGCGTGGCGTTCCGGCACCGAAAGAAAGCACTCATGTGCCGATTTCTGCCCGCCGGTGGCGTGCGCGCGTACCGCGTGCAGCGCCCGGCGCAGCCGCTTCGGGCGGGTGATGTCGTAGGCGACGAGGTGAAGGGCGCGGGTGCTCATGCACCACGATGTAGGCCGGGGCGGGCGCCGGGTGCAGCCCCGACAAGGTTGTCGTGCGGGTGGGCGGGCGCTACAGCCCCGTGGGCGGTGTTTGCGGCAGCTGCGGCGGGTCGCAATCGATGCCGGCGTGCTTCAGCAGCGGATGCAGCACGTTCGCGTTCCAGTGCGCCATGAAGGCCGCGAATTTATCCCATGCGTCCTTGTCGAGCGGGTTCTCGCCGTGGGCGAGGATGGAGTAGTTGCGCTTCTCCAGAACGTATTTCCTGTGCTTGCGGCCTGTGTTGCGCTTCTTGTCCGGGTACGGACCCTTGTCGAACGTCGCCACCAGCCCGTCGGGTTCCAGGGCGCTGGCGAGATCGATGCTCTGCTCCAAGCCGCCGAGCTTGGGTTTTTCGGGCTTGTCCGCACGGTGTCGCTGCCTGACCTCGCACAGCCTGGCTTGGGCGACAACATCGTCGGTGAGATGCCTGTTGCTCCAGTCGATATTGCCTGTGTCAACACCGAAGGCGTGCTTCAGGTGCCACTGCACGGTCCATTCGATCAGGCGGTAGAGCCTGGCGACGGCATCGTCGTAGCGCCCGCGCGCGGCCGCGCGTTCGGCATTGCGCATCAGGTCGGGCAGGCGCGCTCCTTCGTCCCGCTCCAGGCGGGCGACCAGCTCGGCAAACGGCTTCAGCGACGGATGGCGGGCGGCGAGTGGCGCGAGTTTCGCGGCGGCGCCCTTGTGGTCGAAGCGGTCCCAGGCGTCGAACGCTGCCGCCGCGTCACCCAGGTCGCGCATGCGCTGCTTTGTCGCCTGCGGGGCCTTGTCGTCGGTCCCGAGCTCGTCCAGCAGCGCACGGACGCCACGCGCGCATTCCGCATAGGCGAAACTGTTCCAGGCAGCGCGCAGCCGCGCTTCCGTGCGTTCGGCGAGCAGCCAGGCGATGGGGATATCGGTGGCGCGCTCGGTGCCACCCGTAACGCGATCGAGGTTTTCGCGCCGGCCGGCCATGAACTGCAGCTCGGCATTCAGGGTGGCGAGGGCCGCCTGGAACAGCGCCGAGGTCATCGACTTGGTGCCGCCGGTGTAGTCGAAGATCAGCCGCGCGCCCGGATGGTTTTTGCCAAGCGTGCCGAGCGCCTCGCGCAAGGCGAGGAAGATCGCTTCCGGATCGTCGGGCGGCACGAGCAGGATGTCGTGCGAGAGGCTGGTTGCCTGCGCGCGCTGCAGGATGGCGGGAATTTCCGCCGCCGAGCCTGGCCCGCTGGCGTGGGCTTCGGTTGCGAGGAACAGGGCATGGTCGGGGCGTTTCGCCGCGATGGCGCCGGCGATGGGTGCGGGCGAGCCGCCGACCGAGGCGATCAGCACGGTGGTCAAATCGCTTCTTCCTTCTCCACCCAGGCCAGCACCCAGCCGAAGGGGATGGGGGCGCCTTCCTTGTTGCGGGTCACGGTGCGGGTAGAACCCCAGGCATCGGGTGGACGTGTCCGGTCGCTGGGGTTCTTCGCCTGCGGGAAATGCCCCTGGCGGACGCGGGCGAGCGATTTCGATTCGAAATGCCCGAACCGGCCGAGGCG
>JADYYZ010000556.1 GCA_020853405.1 Acetobacteraceae bacterium | reverse complement strand
GGGGTCGTGGTGCTGAACCAGGCGTCCCGCCCCGGCGCGCTGAACCAGAAGCAGGTCGAGGCGGCGCTGGAGCTCAAGCCCGACATCGTCGTGCCGTTCCTGCCGAAACTGCTGCCGGCCACGCTGAACCTGGGCGAGCCGGCGGTGCGAAGGCGCGGGCCGTTCCGGAGGGCGGTAGCGGGGCTTGCAGAGGAGGTCGCCGGCCGCAGCGCCGAGGGTCGGCCGCCGTCGCGCCGCTTCTTCCTGGCGCGCTGGCGCCGATGAGCGGGTTCGGCCGGCGCACGCCATCGCCAGGCCCGGCCGCCGGCCCGGTCGCGGCCGACGATGCCGCCGCGGCCGCGGCGGCGGCGCTGGCGCGGGTCGAGACCGAGTCCGCCCGGGTGCGCCTTCGCCAGCTCTGCCTTGCCGATGTCGATCCCTCGGCGATCGCCGAGCTGCCGGCGGATCGCCTGGCAGTGGAGATGAGCCGCATCGTCGGTGAGCTCGCCGACCGCGAGCGGATCCGCCTGTCGGGCGCGGAACAGCGGACGCTGGCCGAGGAGCTCGCGCACGACATGGTCGGGTTCGGCCCGCTCGCGCCGCTGCTCGACGACGACACGATCACCGACATCATGGTGAACGGCCACGCCAGGATCTTCGTCGAACAGCGCGGCAAGATCACGCTCTCTCCGGTCACCTTCCGCGACAACGCCCATGTCGCGACGATCGCACAGCGGATCGCGACCGGCGTCGGGCGGCGCGTCGATGAATCGAGCCCGCTGGTCGATGCCCGCCTGCCCGACGGCAGCCGGGTGAACATCGTCTTTCCGCCGCTGGCACTCGACGGCCCCTGCCTTTCCATCCGCAAGTTCGCCCGCCGCCGCATCGGGTTCCCGCAGCTGGTCGAGAACGGCAGCATGTGCGCACCACTCGCCCGCTGCCTCGAGATCGCTGCCCGCTGCCGGCTCAACGTCCTGATCTCGGGCGGCACGGGATCGGGAAAGACGACGCTGCTGAACGCCATGAGCCGGCTGATCGACCACGGCGAGCGCGTGGTCACGGTCGAGGACGCGGCCGAGCTGCAGCTGCAGCAGCCGCACGTGGTGCGGCTGGAGACACGGCCGGCGAACCTCGAAGGCAAGGGCGAGATCACCCAGCGCGACCTGGTGCGCAACGCGCTGCGCATGCGCCCCGACCGCATCATCATCGGCGAGTGCCGCGGCGGCGAGGCGCTCGACATGCTGCAGGCGATGAACACCGGCCACGACGGCAGCATGAGCACGATCCATGCGAACACCACGCGCGATGCGCTGACGCGGGTCGAGAACATGGTGCTGATGGGGGCGGTGAACCTGCCGGTGCGCGCGATCCGCACGCAGATCGTCAGCGCGCTCGACCTGATCGTGCAGGTCGAGCGGATGCGCGACGGCCGACGGCGTATCACCCAGCTCAGCGAGGTGGTCGGGCTGGAGGGCGAGGTCGTGATCATGAACGACCTGTTCGGCTTCGAGTATGAGGGCGAGGAGGCCGACGGAACCATCCGCGGCAGCTACCGCACGTCGCGCGGGCGACCTGCATTCGCGCCGCGGCTGGCCTATTTCGGGCTCGAGACCGCCTGGGGCGAGGCCCTGGCGGCGGCATGACCCGGCACGGCCCCCTGTTCGCGGTGATCGCGCTGGCGCTGGTCGCGATCCTGGTCGGCGCGTTGCTGGCCTATGCCGGCGAGGGAAGGCGCCGCGCCATGGCCGCGCGCATCGGCGCGATCGCCCAGGCGCATGGGCGCGGCCGCGGCCCGGTGGTGGCGGCACGCCCCTCGGTCCAGCGGGCGCGGCGGGCGCCTTCCGGCACGGCCCCGCTCGCGCTCCTGCTCGACCTGATCGCGCTCGATCCCAAGGCGGGCGCGCAGCACCCGGCGCCGTGGCGGGTGATCCTTGCCATCGGCGTCGTCGTCGGCGCCGCGGTCGCCTGGCAGGGCCAGCGCATGTTCGGAATGGCCGGGATGCTGCTGGGGCCGCTGGTGGGGGCTGGCCTGTGCCGGGCCACGTTCGCGCATGGCAGGCGCCGCTACCGCGAGCGGCTGCACGCCCAGATCCCGGACGTGCTGGCGATGGTGGTGCGCGCGGTTCGCGCCGGGATCCCCGTGGTCGAGGCGGTGCGCGCCGTCGCCCGCGAGGTTCCCTCGCCGACGCGCGAGGAGTTCACCACCCTCTCGGCGCAGGTTGCGGTGGGCATGCAGCTCGATGCCGCGCTGTGGTCGCTGGTGCGCCGCTCCGGCGTGCCGGAATACTCGTTCTTTGCGGTGGCGCTCACGTTGCAGGCGCAGACCGGCGGCAGCCTCGCCGAGACGCTCGACAATCTCGCCGACATCGTGCGCCGGCGCATCGCCATCCGCGCCCGCGGCCTGGCGCTTGCCGCCGAGGCGCGGATGTCGGCGGCGGTGCTGACCGGCGTGCCGGTCTGCACCGGGATCGGGCTTGCGGTGCTGAACCCCGCCTACATGAGCATCCTGTTCAACGACCCCCGCGGCAACAACCTGCTTGCCGCCGCCGGCGGCATGCTGCTGCTGGGCACGCTGATGATCCGCATGCTGATCCGGCGCACGCTTGCATGATCGGGCACGTCACCCCGCATATCGCCGCGCTGGCTGCCGCTGCCGGCATTGGCCTGCTGCTGCTGGCGGCGGGCGCCATCCTGCTGCGCGAGGACCGCGCGACACGGCGGCTGGCTGCGCGCATGCTGGCGATCCGGCCCGCGGTCGGGCGCCACGGCGCTGCCAGGCCGAGTGAATCGGGGGTCGGGCGCCTGATCCGCGCCGTCGGCGAGGCGGTGCGCCGAAGCCCGCTGGTCCCGGCCGAGACCCTGCGCGGCTTCGAGACCACGGTCGCCCAGGCCGGGCGCAGGAATTCCAGCCTCGTCGCGCTGTTCATCGGTGCCAAGGTGCTGCTGTTCCTGGCCCTGCCGCTGGTCGCGCTGCTGGCGGGCAGCGTTGGCGGGTTCACGCGCAACGGCACGCTGTTCGCTGCCGCGGCCGGTGCCGTGCTTGGCCTGCTCGCGCCGGACTACGGGGTGCGGCATCTGCGTGCCCGCCATGCCGCCGCGGTCGAGCGGGGCCTGCCCGATGCGCTCGATCTGCTGGTGATCTGCGCCGAGGCGGGGCTTGCCCTGGAAGCGGCGATCGAACGGGTGGCATCCGAGATGCAGGGCTCGAACCCCTCGATGGCACGCGAATTCGCGGCACTGTCGGCGGAGCTCCGCGTGCTCGCCGATCGGCGCCAGGCGCTGCTGAATTTCGGCCGGCGCACCGGGCTGGAAAGCGCCCGCCGGCTTGGCGCGACGCTTGCCCAGACGCTGCATTACGGCACCCCGCTTGCACATGCGCTGAGGGTGCTTGCCGCCGAGCTCCGCCAGCAGCGCCTGACCCGCTACGAGGAGCGGGCGGCGCGGCTGCCCGTGCTTCTGACCATGCCGATGATCCTGTTCATTCTTCCTTGTGTGTTCCTTGTTGTTGGTGGGCCTGCGGTGCTGCGCGCGATGGATACGATGGCGCGCTGAGCAGCGGGATCGAAGGGACGGAGCGGATTTCCATGCGCACGCCGGTACTGTTGGTCTGCATGCTGGGTCTGCTGTCGGCCTGTGCCGGCGGCGGCGCGGGCACCGGCGCGCGTGCCGGCGATACCCGCCTCAGGGTCGCGGCGGCGGCGGAACAGGCCGGCGACACCGGCCGCGCCGCGATGATCATGGCCGAGGAGCTGGCCCGTCGGCCGGGCGATCTCGATCTGCGGCTGCGCTATGCCGCCTCGCTCACCAGCATGGGAAATCATGTCGGGGCAGCGCAGGTGCTTGCCGACGGGCTTGCCCAGAACGGCCGGTCACGGCGGCTTCTGCTGCCGCTCGCCCAGGCGCGGCTGCGCGCCGGCGACATCGAGCCCGCCGCGCAGGATTTCGAGCGCCTGGCTGCCGAGATGAGCGAAGATCCGTCGGTGCTGACCGGGCTTGGCGTGGTGCGTGACATGCAGCGCCGGCACGACGAGGCGCAGGCGCTCTACAACAGGGTTCTCGCGCGCAATCCCGGTCATGTCGCCGCGCGCAACAATCTCGGCCTGTCGCTGGCGCTGTCGGGGCGGGCGAGCGAGGCGGTGGCGATGCTCGACCAGCTGGCGCGCACCCAGGCAGGCAGCTCACCCAGGGTGCGCCACAACCTGGCACTCGCGCACGGTGCGGCCGGCGACGAGGGCACCGCGCGCGGCATCCTTGCCTACGACATGGGGCCCGAGGAGGCTGCCGCGGCGGCGCGCGCCTTTGCCGGGCTGGCGGGCGGCGAGCGGCCGCTGTCGCTGGTGCATGCGCCGGCGGCACCGCTGGCGCAGGCCCCATCATCGCCATCGCCATCGCCATCGCCTGCGCCGGCCCGTGCCCCTTCGCCGGCGCCGATCGCGGCACCCGTTGCTGTACAGGTCGCAGCACCGGTCGCGGCCTCCGCCACGGCACAGGCCGACCCCGTTTTGCCCGCGCCAGCGCCCGTCTCAGCGCCCGTCTCAGCGCCCGCGCCGGTGCCCGTGCCGCAGGGCGGTGCGGCAGGCGCGGAGGTGGTGGTCGCCAGCGTGCGTGGCAGCGGCAGCACCCTGGCAGCCGTGCCGCCCGCCGGCACTGGCGCGCCGTGAGGTGCGCCGGTGGCGAGGCGGTACAGCCAGGCGCGCCGTGCCTCCCGTCGTGCCAGCACGGCGATGGAGTTCGCGCTGGTTGCGCCGATGCTGGTGCTGTTGCTGGTGGGCATGGTCGAAGCCGGCGTGCAGTTCGG
>JADYYZ010000555.1 GCA_020853405.1 Acetobacteraceae bacterium | reverse complement strand
TCGCTTTCCAGGAACAGCAGCTGCGCGCAGATCAGGCTGGCGACCCCGTCATAGACCGGGCCGGTCAGGAAGATGATGCGCTCCTTCAGCAGCCGCGAGTAGATGTCGAAGGCGCGTTCGCCGCGGGCGGTCTGTTCGACCACCATCGGCACCAGGTTGTTGGCGTAGACCTCCAGCGGGTCGGGCGCATCCTGGCCGGCGGCGGCAAGGCGGGGCGGAAGGCTCATTCGGATACTCCTCCGGGCGGCGGGCGGCGGCGGGCGGCGCGGGCGGTGGCGGGCGGCACCCCACGCCATACGCGCCAACCCGCGCGCGGGGTAGATGGGCTGCCTTCCCCCGCCAGGCAATGCCCGCGGCCGCGCGCCAGGCCGGCGGAGAGAGAGGGGTGCGGTGCCCGCGGGCCGCGCCGTCAGGCGGGTGCTGCCGGTGCCGGCGGGTCCGCAGGGGCAGCACCGGCCGGCGGGTCCGCCGGGTCGGCCGACAGTTCCTCGGGCGCCACCTTGCGTTCGGTGACGCTGGCGAGTTCGAGGATGAAATCGACGACCTTCTCCTCGAAGATCGGCGCGCGCAGGCCTTCCAGCGCCTGCGGGTTCTTCGCGAAATAGTCGAACACCTGCTTCTCCTGGCCGGGGAAGCGCATCGCCTGCGCCTGCATCGCCCGCTTCAGCTCGTTCTCGGCCACCGAGATCGTGTTGGCGCGGCCGATCTCGGCCAGCAGCAGCCCGAGCTTGACGCGCCGTTCCGCGATCGCGCGATAGTCGGCCTTCAGCGTCGCCTCGTCCTTGCCCTTGTCGTCGTCGTCGAGCCGCCCTTCCTTGAGATCGGCCTCGATCCGCTGCCAGATGCCGTTGAACTCGGCATCGACCATGCCTTCGGGGGCGGCGAAGTCGGCCGTTGCCGCGAGCTGGTCAAGCAGCAGGCGCTTGGTGCGCATGCGCGCGACCTGGTCATACTCGCGCCCGATCTGCTTCTTCACCGCATCCGTCAGCGCGGCCAGGTTCTCCATGCCCAGGGTCTTGGCGAAGGCATCGTCGATCGCCGGCAGCACCGGCCGCTTCAGCGCCTTGGCGGCGACCGAGAACTCGGCCGCCTTGCCGGCCAGGTCCTTGGCCCCGTAGTCCGCCGGGAAGGTGACCGCGATGGCGCGGGTCTGGCCCGGCTCGATGCCGACCAGCTGGTCCTCGAAGCCGGGGATGAAGCGGCCCTGCCCGAGTTCGATCTCGGCATCGTCCGCCTTGCCGCCATCGAACGGCACGCCGTCGATCCTGCCCTCGAAATCGACCACCACGATATCACCCTTCTCCGCCGGGCGAGGATCGGCGGCGACGACGCTGCGGTTGCGGCTGGCCAGCTGGTCGAGCGCCCTGGACACGGCGGCATCGTCGGGGTCGGCGGTCAGTTTCTCGATGCTGATCGCCTTCAGGTCGGGAAGCGTGATCTCGGGCAGCACCTCGAGCGCCACCGTGAAGGCGAGATCCTGGCCGTCCTCGAACTTGAAATCCTTGATCTCGGGCCGCTGGGCGGGGCGCAGGCCGCGGTCGGTGACGACCTGCTGCGCCACCTCGCCCACGGTGCCTTCCAGCACCTCGCCCAGTACCGCCTTGCCGTAGCGCTGGCGGACGATGGCAAGCGGTACCTTGCCGGGGCGGAAGCCTGGCAGACGCAGGGTTTTCGCCAGTTCCGCGATGCGTGCGTCCTGCTTGCCGGCGAGATCAGCCGCCGGCACCACCACCTGGAATGCGCGCTTGAGGCCGGAGGCCTCGGCTTCGGTCACCTGCATCGTCACGGAATCCCCGGAATCCACCTTCTGGTGCGGGCGGAGGGACTTGAACCCCCACGACTTGCGTCACGGGAACCTAAATCCCGCGCGTCTGCCAGTTCCGCCACGCCCGCGCGAGGGGGCGGCACTAGCGCAGGGTGGCGATCGGGGCAAGTGCGGGGGCGGGCTTGCGGCGCGGAGGCCGGGCTGGCATCGGGCGGGCGCATGCAGGCGCAGGGTCTGATCGGCGTGGTGGGCGGCAACGGCCGGGTGGGGCGGCTGCTGCTTTCGCGCCTGGCCGCGCGGGGGCTGCCGGCCGCCGCGCTGGTGCGCGACCCCGCCCGGGCGGAAGGGTTGCCGGCGGGGGTGGTGCTGCGCGGGCCGGCCGAGCTCGCCGGGTTGTCGGCGCTCGCATGCTGCGCTCCGGTCGCGGTTGCGCCCGGCCTGGTCGCCGCCCTGCCCGAGCCGCCGGTGCGGCTGGTGGTGCTGGGTTCGGCGCGCCGCTACACGCGCCTGCCCGACCAGGTGGCCGATGCGGTGCGCGCGGCCGAGGCGGCGGTGCTGGCACGCGGCGGTCCCAGCCTGATCCTGCATCCGACCATGATCTACGGTGCCGCCGGCGAGAACAACGTGCAGCGGGTGGCCGCCCTGATCCGGCGGGTGCGGTTCCTGCCGCTTCCCGGTGGCGGCCGATCGCTGATCCAGCCGATCCACGCCGACGATGTCGCCGCCTGCCTGGAAGCCGCGCTGCTGCGCGAGGAGCCGCTTTCCGGCGCGTTGGTGATC
>JADYYZ010000554.1 GCA_020853405.1 Acetobacteraceae bacterium | reverse complement strand
GTGATCGTCACCGCCGACCGCGCCATCCGCGCCGATGACGTGGCCGTGCTGCCCGCCTGAACGGCGATGGGCTGGTGCCCGCCGGGGGACTCGAACCCCCACATCCTCACGGACATCGGATTTTAAGTCCGCTGCGTCTACCGGTTCCGCCAGGCGGGCACTGCCGCAAGCATAGAGCGCCACCGGCCGCCCGGCACAGCGCGTCAGCGCGCCTGCTTCACCTCGGCCATGTCGTTCCATACCTCCTGGCGGATCAGCCTGCCGTCGGGGCCGACCAGGAACCAGTCGCAGAAGCGGATGCCGGCGAACGGGGTGCCATCGGGCCATTCGCCTTCCAGCGTGCCGAAGCAGGTCACCGCAGCACCTTCCGCGGCCGGGGCGGCATCGAAGCGGCCGTAGCGCTTGCGCACGAAGCGGTAGCGGGGCTTCGCCCAGGCGACGAGGTCGGCCGGGTCGGTGAAGCGGTTGCCGCCCGGGAAGACCATGGCGAACCCCGGCGCCAGGAGCGCGGCGGCGGCGGCCAGGTCGCGCGCCTCCATCGCGGCGAGATAGGCGCGCACCCTGGCGGTGGCCTCGGTCGCGGCGGGGGGAATGGCGGTCATGGCAGGCTCCTGCGATCCCATGATGGTGGCGGCATGCGGCGGCACCGCATTCTTTATCGCACCGGCGCGGGCCGGCCCGCCATCAGCGGTCCTGCCAGGCGGGGGCGCGCTTTTCCAGGAAGGCGGAGATACCCTCGGCGGCATCGGCGGCCAGCAGGTTCTCCACCATTACCTCGGCGGTGTCGGCATAGGCGGCCGCCAGCCCGCAGCCGAGCTGGCGGCGGAAGGCCGCCTTGCCGAGCCGCACCGCCAGCGCCGAGCGGGCGGCGATGCGGTGCGCCAGCATGGTCGCTTCCTCGCGCGCGCTGCCGGCGGCGACCACGCGATTGACCAGGAACAGGCGATGCGCCTCCTCGGCGGAAATCATCTCGCCGGTCAGCAGCATCTCCATCGCCGGCTTGGCGGCGACGGCGCGGGAAAGCGCGACCGAAGGCGTCGAGCAGAAGAGGCCGATCGAAACCCCCGGGGTGCAGAAACGCGCCGCCGGATCGGCAACCGCGAGGTCGGCGGTCGCCACCAGCTGGCAGCCGGCGGCGGTCGCGATGCCGTGCACCGCGGCGATCACCGGCTGCGGCAGGTTCGCGAGCTGCTGCATCATCAGCGCGCACTCGGTCATGGCGCGGCGGAAGAAGCCTTCGCCGCCGTCCGGATCCGCGCGATGGGCGGTGATCTCGCCCAGGTCGTGACCGGCGCAGAAGCCAGGCCCGTTGCCGGCCAGCACGACGGCGCGCACCGCCCGGTCGGCGGCGATCGCGTCCAGCGCGCGGCGCAGCTCGAGGATCAGCCCGAGACTGAGGCTGTTGCGGCGCGCCGGCCGGTTCAGCACCAGCGTGTGCACGCCTTTGGCATCGGTCTGCCGCAGCAGCGGCGGCGGTTCGGCGGTGGTGTCCATGGCGGTTCCCTCCAGCGGGCGAGTATGCGGCGCAAACCGGCCGCATGCACCGCCCTCGATCCTGCCCCGTCCCTAGATCTTCCCCCGTCCCTGGATCTTCCCCCGACCCTAGATCTTCCCCCGTGCCGCCAGCAGCCGCAGCCGGAGCGCGTTCAGGCGGATGAAGCCCTCGGCGTCGACCTGGTCGTAGGCGCCTGCATCCTCCTCGAACGTCACCACCTTCTGCGAGTAGAGCGAGTAGGGCGACTTGCGCCCGACCACCGCGACGTTGCCCTTGTAGAGTTTCACCCGCACGGTGCCGGTGACCTGCTTCTGGCTTTCGTCGATCAGCGCCTGAAGCATCATCCGTTCCGGGCTGAACCAGAATCCGAAATAGACCAGCTCGGCATATTTCGGCATCAGCTCGTCCTTCAGGTGCGCCGCCCCGCGATCGAGCGTGATGCTCTCGATGCCGCGATGCGCGGCAAGCAGGATGGTGCCTCCCGGGGTCTCGTAGATGCCGCGGCTTTTCATGCCGACGAAGCGGTTCTCCACCAGGTCGAGCCGGCCGATCCCGTTCGCCCGGCCCAGCTCGTTCAGTTTCGCAAGCAACGTCGCGGGCGTCATCCTGACGCCGTCGATCGCCACCGCATCGCCCGCCTCGAACTCGATCTCGACATGGCTCGCCTTGTCGGGCGCTGCCTCGGGCGGGATGGTGCGCTGGTAGACGATCTCGTCGGCCTCGACCCAGGGGTCCTCCAGCACCTTGCCTTCCGAGCTCGAATGCAGAAGGTTGGCATCGACGCTGAACGGCGCCTCGCCGCGCTTGTCCTTGGCGATCGGAATCTGATGGGCTTCGGCGAACTCCAGCAGTTTCGTGCGGCTGGTGAGATCCCATTCGCGCCACGGCGCGATCACCGTCACGTCGGGCTTCAGCGCGTAGTAGGTGAGCTCGAAGCGCACCTGGTCGTTGCCCTTGCCGGTGGCGCCGTGCGCCACCGCATCGGCGCCCACCGCATTGGCGATCTCGATCTGGCGCCTCGCGATCAGCGGCCGCGCGATCGAGGTGCCGAGCAGGTACATCCCCTCGTACAGCGCGTTCGCGCGGAACATCGGGAACACGTAGTCGCGGGTGAAGTCCTCGCGCAGGTCGTCGATGAAGATGTTCTCGGGCCTGATCCCGAGCAGTTCCGCCTTTTTCCTTGCCGGCCCCAGCTCCTCGCCCTGACCGAGATCGGCGGTGAAGGTCACCACCTCGCAGCCATACGTCACCTGCAGCCATTTCAGGATGACGCTGGTGTCGAGGCCGCCCGAATAGGCAAGCACCACCTTCTTCACGCTCGTCTTCGCCATTCCTCTCTCCGGGTCGGGGTCTGGGGGCGGCGGAGGGTGGCGCAGCCGCCCCGCAGGCGCAAGGCGGGCCGGGCGGCGGTGCGGGCTGCAATCGCGCCGCGGCTTGGCTAGGCTCGCGCCATGTGCCGGCCTGTCCGCCTGCTGCTTCTGCTGCTGGGGCTCATCGCCGCGATCCCGGCTTCGGCGGCGCCGCCGCTGCTCGATGCCGGCGCCGTGCCCGGCCTCGATGCCGTCGGCAAGGCCGGCTACGAGCGGTTCCTGCGCCAGAACCATCCGCGCGCGTTCGCGATCGACGGCAAGGGCCGCTGGGGTTCCGCCTGGGGCCAGGCCGGCCCGGACGAGGCCGCGGCCGCCGCGGTCGCGAACTGCCACCGTTCGGGTGCCGCGTCCTGCCGCCTCTACGCCCGCAACAACGAGATCGTCTGGCAGGGCCAGGCCTGGGCCGCGCCTTCCCCTCCCGGCCGCATCGCCGGCGGCATCGCGTTCGAGATCGTGCCAGACCAGCGATTCCTGTGGTGGGGCGTGCGCGACGCGGCAGGGGCCTATGTCTGGGGCCACGGGCGGTCCGCCGGCCGCGACAGCCGCGGCCAGCAGCCGCCGCCCTCGCTCCGCTGGTTCAACAACGCCGGCTGGGATGTGTTCCGCTTCGACCGCCACCCCGCCAGCGACGACGCCGATCGTGCCGCCGGCTGGCTGCGCGAGGGGATTCTCGCGCTGCGGGCGGCCGGCTACGCCAGGGTGGTCGTGGGCGGGCAGAGCCGCGGCGGCTGGAACGCGCTGATGATGCTGGCGATGCCGGGGCTTGCCGACGCCGTGGTCGCGATCGCGCCGGCGCGCCACGGCGACGGCGCGATCGGCAACCCGAACTACCCGCGCGCCACCGACGATTTCCGCGCCGTACTGAGCGAGGCCGCCGACCGACGCGCGCGCGTCGTCATCGCCAGTTTCCAGGGCGACCTCTTCGTGCCCGATCCCGACGCGCGCTCGGCGCTGGTGCAGACGCTGCTCGAACCGCGCATCGCCCGCCTGCTGTGGCTTGACCGGCCGGCCGGGTTCGACGGGCACGGCGCCGGCGGCGGCTGGCGATTCTCCGATGCGTTCGGCCGCTGCATCTACCGCTTCGTCACGCTGGCTGACCCGCCGGCTTCCTGCTGAAGTGCCGGCGCAGCCACAGCGTCAGCACCAGCACGCTGGCCGCGATGCTGGCGAAGCCGACGGTGTAGCCGAACAGGCCGATCAGCACGCCAAGCCCCAGCGCGCCGGCTGCCTGGCCCAGGAACAGCGCGGAAGCGAACAGCGCCACCGCCGTGGTGCGCGCATCGGGTGCCGCCTCGGTCGCCCGGACCTGCATCGTGCCGTGCAGCATGAAGAACGCAAGCCCGAGGCCAGCGATCAGCAGCGCGGCGAAGCCCCAGTGCGGCACCATGCCCATCAGCAGATAGGTGGCGGCGATCGCAATCCCGCCCACCGTCACCAGCCCGCCCTCGCCAAGTGTCGCAAGCAGGCGGGGCGCCGCGCGGGTATAGGTGAAACTGCCGACCCCGATCAGCGCCAGCACGACCCCGGTTGCGGCATAGGAAAGGCCGAACCGCTCGTGCAGATAGGCGCCCAGGAACGGTGTTGCGC
>JADYYZ010000553.1 GCA_020853405.1 Acetobacteraceae bacterium | reverse complement strand
CGTTCGAGGCACGCACCGGCGCGCCATCGGCCGAGAGCAGCGTCCAGCGATAGGTCTCGCGCCCGAGCAGGCGATTGGCGGCGCGCAGTGGCTCGATCGCCGAGCATACGCTCATCATCGAGAAGGACGCGATCAGCGCGAAGGCGTAGCTGCGTGGCGCCGCCGGCGCGGGGTATGGCGCCGCCCGGGCAGCGGAGGATGTCCTGGTGGCTGCCGAGGCGGGAAGCGATCTTTGCGAAGCCGACATCGTATGTCGCGATTCCGATGGTGCGGGCCGCGCTTGTCAAGCGTGCAGGGGACGCGCTGGTACCGGTCCGCTGCGCATGCGGCCCCGGCATCGTCGTTGCTGCACGCCGCGGGTGCCGATCTCCCGTCAGGCTGCGCGGTTTATTGCCGATATGAAACTCCACCTTGAAACCCTCTCCGTTCCGTGCCGTGCTTTCTGAGGGTGCCCAGTGCGCCGCAGGGGGAGGTCGGATGGCGGCTTCGTGTGGCGCCAGGTGCGCCGGGCCTGTCGGGGCGGTTGCGCCGAGTCGGAGGTTCGGCATTGGCTGATGCGGTGCTGTCGGTGCAGGGTGTCAGCAAGCGGTATGGCGGTGCCCTGGTTCTTGATCAGGTCTCGCTTGACGTTGCGGGCGGCGAGTTCGTCACCCTGCTTGGCCCGAGCGGCTGCGGAAAATCGACCCTTCTGCGCCTGATCGCCGGATTCGAGAACACCGATGGCGGCACGATTCATGTCGCCGGCCGGCCGATGCAGGGCGTGCCGACCTATAACCGGCCGCTGACGATGATGTTCCAGAGCCTTGCTTTGTTTCCTAACATGGATGTCGCGGCCAATGTCGGCTACGGCCTGCGCGTCCGGCGGGTGCCGGCGGCCGAGCGGTCGCTCCGCGTCGGCGAGGCGCTCGACCTCGTGGGCCTGTCGGGCCTCGGGGCGCGACGCGTTTCGGACCTGTCGGGCGGGCAGCGCCAGCGCGTCGCACTGGCGCGATGTCTGGTGATCCAGCCCGCGCTGCTGCTGCTGGATGAGCCGCTGGGCGCGCTGGATCTGCAGCTTCGCCGCCAGCTGCAGACAGAACTCAAGGAGCTTCAGCGCAGGGCCGGCTGCGCCTTCGTCTACGTGACCCATGATCAGGAAGAGGCGCTTTCGATGTCCGACCGCATCGCGCTGATGCGGAGCGGACGCATCGAGCAGATCGACACCCCGGCCGACATCTATGCCCGGCCGCGAAATGCGTTCGTCGCAAGTTTTGTGGGTGAGGTGAACCTCCTCCGGGTTACGGACCTGGCGATCGCAGGCGCGGGCCGCGTCGCGATCAGGCCGGAATCGTTCCGTATCGTCGAGAATGGCGCTGCCGAAGATCTGTGCATTGCCGGCGTGCTTGAGAGCACGACGCAGGTCAGCAGCACGCTGCGTCATCGCGTGAGGACGCGCCTGGGAACGCTGGCCGTGGCGGAGCTGGCGGGCGGTTCTGCGGTGCGCGCGGCAGGACAGACCCTGACACTGGCATGCCGGGCGGCGGATGCCGTCCGCATCGACGAATAGAACCGTGCCGAAACCCGGAGGAGAAACGAGATGTCCTTCACGCTGCGCCGCCGGACACTGATCGGATCGTGCCTGGCAGCACCCGCCCTCCTGGGCGCGGCGCATGCCGCCGAACCGATCCGCATGGCGACCTGGGGCGCCGGGACCAGCAGAATGTGGCGTGCCGCCTTCGCCGAGCCGTTCAGCAAGGCCACCGGCATTCCCGTCACCATCGGCGAGGTGGTCGCGCCGGAATCGCAAATCCGCAACGATGGCGACCGCCCGCAATACCACGTGGGTGTCGTCGCCATCTCCGAGGCGATCCTGCTCCGGCGCGAGGGGCTGATCGCCGACCTCGATGGCGTCGACCTGCCGGGCGTGCCGGACACGCCGGCGGCGATGCTGCCGCGGTCGGATGATGGCAAACTCATCGGTGTTGCGCCATATTTCCAGTATGTCGGCATCGCAGTGAATACCGATCTCGCGCCTGCCCGCGAGTTCAGCAGCTGGCGGTCCCTCGCCGACCCGAAATGGAAGGGCAAACTTGCGATCACGCGGCCGGCCTATTCGGCATTGTTCGACATGATCATGCTGGCGATCGCGAACGGCGGCAGCGTCGCCGACATCGAGCCCGGCCTGAAGGACCTCGCCGGCTACGCCGCGAATGCCATGACATCGTACACGTCGATGGCGCAGATGAACCAGCTGCTGCTGCGGGGCGAGATCGTGGCGGGCAGCTACTACTCGGCCCGCATCTGGGAGATGCGCCGCCAGGGCAACCGGTTCATGGAGCTGGTCATTCCCAAGGAAGGCGTGTTCCCCATGACCTATGCGGTGGTGGTACCGAAAGGGGTGACGCTGTCGCCGGAGCTGCGGCAGTGGCTCGCCTACATCGCAACGCCGGAGCCGCAGGTGCGCGCCTATGACCTTTCCGGCTACAATCCGGCCAACGGGAAGGCGGCGCTGGACCCCGAGCGGACCCGTGCCGAGCTGGGGCTGACGCTCGAGGAGCTGCGGGCCAGGATGGTGGCGCTCGACTGGCCGCTGATCGCTTCCGAGCAACGGGCGCGGACCACCATCGTCGAGCAGATTTTCGCGCGGTCCAGATAGAGTTGCGACGCCTCGCGGGCCTGCCGGTCCTGCTCCTCGGCCTGCTGTTCCTGGCGGGCCTTGTCGAGATCGGCAGGCTTTCGCTGGTGACGCCTTCGGGTGTGGGGATCGACAACTTCGCGGGCATTCTGGCGCGCGAGGACTACCGCGCGACGATCCTGCGCACGTTCTGGTTCGCCGCCATCGTCACCG
>JADYYZ010000552.1 GCA_020853405.1 Acetobacteraceae bacterium | reverse complement strand
TGGCGGATGCGGTCGGAAAGACCCAGCCGCGCCACCTCGGCCTGGAACGCGGGGCCGGAGCCGTCGTTGAAGGTGCCGACCAGGTGCAGCCGCACCGGCAGCTCGAGTTCCGCCATCGCTGCCAGCAGCTGCGGCCAGCCGCGCGGGCGCGACATCAGCCCGACATGGATCAGGGTCAGGTCGGCGGGGTCGCGCGCTGGCTTCGGGCCGGGAGTTTCGGACAGGCCGCGCGAGGAGAAATTGCGCACCAGCACCGCCCGGCGCCGGTCGAAGCCCTCGCCGACATTGCGGTTGGCGAACACCAGCGCGTCGGTCGCCGGCGACAGCACGCGGAACAGGCCCTTGATCAGGCCGGAAACCAGCGGCCGCAGCGGCGGCGGGAAGCGGCTTTCGGCGAAAGTGCTGGGATAGTGCTCGTGCACGTCGAACACCACGCGCGGCCGGCCGAAGCCGATCGCCTTGGCGGCCAGGCCGGCGAGCCAGGAATCGACCTCGTTGCAATGCAGTACCGTCGCGCCACTCGACCGCGCACGCCGCGCCAGCGACGGGATCGCCAATGCCCGGGCCAGGATGCCCCGCGGGCGCGGATAGGTCTCGATCGCGACCCCCGCGCGCTGCCAGCGCGGCGGGCCGTCGCCCTGATGGGGGCAGATATGAACCACATCGTGGCCGGCGGCGGCGAGGCTCGCTGCCTCTTTCAGAAGCACGCGCTTGTCCTCGGGCGGGTGGGCCGAGGAGAGGAAGACGATGCGGCTCACGCGGCGAGCCTCGGCGCCAGGGAGGCGACCTGCCGGCGGGCGGCGGCGGCCTCGATCACGGCGACGAATTTCTCGCCGAGTGCTGCGCGATCGAACCGCGTCGCGGCGAGGCGCCGGGCGGCATCGCCCATGGCCGCACGCCGCCCGGCATCGCCGGCAAGCCCGGCCAGGGCGGCGGCGAAGGCGGCGGGGTCGCGTGCAGGCGCGATGCCGGCGCCTGCCTCCTCCAGCAGCCGGGCTGCCCAGCCGGGATAATTGATCACGACCGGCAGGCCGGTTGCGATGTAGTCCATCAGCTTGTTCGGGCTGGTACCCTCGCGGAAGGCGGCGACGTCGGCCAGCGACTGGATGCCGATGCCGCCGGCGCGCAGCAGCGAGGGGATTTCGCGGCGCGGCAGCGGATCGAGGAAGGTGACGTTGGCGAGCCCCTCGCTCGCCGCGCGCGCCATCAGCCGTGGTTTCTCGGCGCCATCGCCGCACAGCACGATGCGCACGCCGCTCCCCTGCAGATGCGGGGCCACGTCCAGCAGGTGGTCGAGCCCGTTCGCCCTGCCATGCGCGCCGGCATAGATCGCCGCCGTCTCGCCCGCGCCGAGCCAGGGTGCCGGTGCAGGTGGCCCGTCGGGCGTGAACAGCTCGAGGTCGCAGCCGTTCGGGATGACGGCGATCTTGGCGGCCGCGATCCCCCGCCGGGCGACGCCTGCGGCCATGCCGTCCGACAGCGCGACGGTTGCGCGGGCGCCGCGATAGGCTGCCCACTCCAGCCCCGACAGCAGGGCGACCACGCCAGGGTTGGCGATCATCCCCATCGCCACCGGCAGTTCGGGCCACAGGTCGCGCACCTCGAATACATAGGGCGTGCCGGTGGCGCGGGCGACGAGCGCCGGGATCGCGACCGTGAGCGGGGTCGAGGTGGCGTAGACGAGGTCTGCCCCGGCCCGCGCCGCCCGCCACGAAGCGGCCAGCGCGAACCGCGCGAACCGGCGGGCCCGGGTGGCGGGGGTCTGTGCGTTGCCGGCGGCGGCGGCGAGTTCCACGACATGGATACCATCGACCAGCCCCTCGCGGACGCCGCCGGCGAATGCCCCGCCAAGGCCGGTGGCAGCGCCCTGGTAGCCGCCGCACAGCATGCTGACCTGGTGGCCGCGCGCGATGGCCGCCCGCGCGAAGGCATAGGAGCGGGTGCCGACGGCGCCGTCGGGGGTCGAGAAATGCTGGTGGATGTAGAGCAGCCGCAACGGAGCAGCCGGGTGGTCAGGCAGCCAGCGCGCGCAGATGCACGGCGCGAATGACCTCGATCACGCGATCCTGGTGCGCATCGCTGAGGCCGCTGCTGCTGGGCAGGCACAGGCCGCGGTCGAACAGGGTGTCGGCGACGCCGCCGCCCATGCGGAAGGCACCGGCGAAGACCGGCTGCCGGTGCATCGGCTTCCAGACCGGCCGGCTTTCGATGTTGGCGGCTTCGAGCGCCGTGCGCAGCGTCTCGGGGCCGGCGCCGAAGCGGTCGCGATCGACCAGCATCACGCTGAGCCAGCGGCTGGACCGCGCCCAGGGCGCCTCGGGCATGAACGCGATGCCCGGCAGCTCGCCCAGGCACGCGGCGTAGCGGTCGAAAATCTGCCGCCGCCGGGCGACCCGCCGGTCGAGATCGGACAGTTGCGCGACCCCGACCGCGGCCAGCAGGTTGGACAGCCGGAAATTGTAGCCGAGCTCAAGGTGTTCATAGTGCGGTGCCGGCTCGCGCGCCTGGGTGGCGAGGTGGCGGGCGCGCAGGACCAGGCCCTGATCCTCCGATGCAAGCGCGCCGCCGCCGCCGCAGGTGAGGATCTTGTTGCCGTTGAAACTGAAGGCGGTCATGCGGGCGCCGCGGCCGGCGTGGCTGCCGTGCTGGCTGGCGCCGAAGCCTTCCGCGCTGTCGGCGATCAGGGTTACGCCGTGTTCGGCGCAGGCAGCGCCCAGGCGGCGAATGTCCGCCGGCTGCCCGTAGAGATCGACCGCGATCACCGCGCGCGGCAGGCGCCGCGCGCGCGCCGCCTCGCGCAGCGCCTGGTCGAGCAGGGCGGGATCCAGCGTCCAGGTCGCCTGGTCGACATCGAGGAAGCCGGGTTCGGCGCCGAGCTGGCAGGCGCCGGTGATGGTGGCGACGAAGGTCAGCGTGCTGGTCCAGACGCGATCTCCCCGCCGCACGCCGGCCAGGTGGCAGGCGAGGTGCAGCGCCGCCGTGCCGGATGACAGCGCCACCACGTGCGGCATGCCGGTGGCGTTGGCGATCGCCTCCTCGAAATCGACGAGTGCCGGGCCTGCCGGCGCGATCCAGTTGCTGGCGACGACCTGGGCAAGCAGCAGCTGCTCCGTGCCCGTCTGGTCCGGCGGCGACAGCCAGATTCGTTCAGAAGCACGAAACGGCGTACGTGCCTTGCCGTCCACCCGCTCCTCCCCTTCGCCGCACCTGCCTGCGCGGCGACACGCCGGCCCCCGCCGGCGCGCGCCTGACCCATCGCTGACATGGCATTCCGCCGGCAAACCAGCGTCGCGTCAATCGTGATGCGGCGGCGGGGTTAACCAAGGCGCACGATTGCGGGCAGCCCTGCGGGATCGGCGGATGCAACGTGGGCCCGATCGGCGCAGGGTTGCGCCTGGTATCCCGGGCCAGCCCGGCGAAGCGGCAGTGAGCGAGGGTGCAGTGGATCGGGCGAAACAGGCAGCGATGGCAAGGACCTTCCGGGCGCGCCACCAGGCGCCGCCGGTGCTGCTGCTGCCGAATGCGTGGGACGCGATGAGCGCGCGGCTGTTCGTGGCCGCCGGGTTCGATGCGCTGGCGACGACCAGCGCCGGCGTTGCCTGGGCGCTCGGCTACCCGGATGGCGAAGTCGCGCCATGGCACGAGGTGGTGGGTGCGACCGCGCGGATCGTGCGCGCCGCGGGCGTGCCGGTGACCGCCGATATCGAGGCGGGTTACGCCGCGACGCCCGCCGAGCTCGGCGCCCATGTCGGCGAGATCATCGCGGCCGGCGTGGTCGGCATCAATCTCGAAGATGGCCTGCACGGCCCGATCCGCAGCATCGAGGATGCTGGCGCGCGGCTCGCCGCCGCCCGCGAAGCCGCCGACAAGGCAGGCGTTCCGATCGTCATCAACGCTCGCTGCGATGTCTTCCAGCTCCAGCACGGCGAGGAGCCAACACGCTTCGCGACGACGCTGTCGCGCTGCAAGGCCTATCTCGCCGCCGGCGCCGACTGTGTCTACCCGTTCGGCCTGCGCGATCCCCCGACCATCGCGGCGTTCGTGCAGGCGGTCGGCGGGCCGGTCAACATCACCGGCCGGCCCGGCATGCCGGATGCGGCAGCCTTCGGGAAGATGGGGGTGGCCCGCATCACCATCGCCTCGGCACCGACGCTGGTGGTGATGGCGGCGATCGCGAAACTGGCAGGCGACCTCCGCGCCGGCGGCGGCTTCGAGATGCTGGGCGGTGGCCTGCGCCACCCCGATGCACAGAAGATCTTTGCCACGGAAGGATGACGCCGATGCAG
>JADYYZ010000551.1 GCA_020853405.1 Acetobacteraceae bacterium | reverse complement strand
GGCGCGATCAGCTCGTCGCCGGTGGACAGCACCGCGACAAGCGGCCGGCGCACCACCTCGAGCGCAGCGATACCGGCCGCGGCGAGCATGCCGATCGCGCGCGAATCGATCACGTGGCCGGCGCGCAGAACCACCTCACCCCGCGCGAGGTCGGCGCCGGCATAGCCGATATGGGCGCCGGCGGCGGCGGCACGGTGCAGCAGCACGACCGGGCCTTCCGCTGCCTCGGCGGTCGTGGTCTGCTCGACCATCACCACCGCATCGGCGCCGCGCGGCACCATGCCGCCGGTTGCGATCAGGCTCGCGGTTCCTGCCGAAACGGCGTGCACGGGAGCATGGCCACAGCGGATGATCTCCGGATTGAGCCTGAGCGTGACCGGGGTTGCCGGGCTTGCCCCGGCGCAGTCGGCCGCCCGCACCGCGAAGCCGTCGACCAGGCTGCGGTCGAACGCCGGCACATCGACCGGGGCGGCGACCGATCGCTTCAGCACGCGGCCGAGCGCGGCATCGAGCGGTACCGTCTCGGCAGCGAGCGGCGCCGGCCCGAGCGCCTGCCACCAGCGCGCGAACGCCGCGTCGCGATCAAGCACATGCAGGAACTGCTGCTGGCGGGCGCCAGCACGCACCGCGTCGAGAAGGTCGCGCTCCATCGCCCCTAGATACCCAGGGGCTCGGCGGGAACCAAGGCGCCTTCGGGGAATCCTTCGTCCGGCGCCGGCACCACGGTGAAATGCGTCGCCTGCGCGAGTGCTGCGAGGCTGCCCCACGGCAGCGGGTGCAGCACGGCCTGGTCCGCCCGCAGCAGCACCACCGTGGCAAGCCCCGGCGGCGAGGTGACGCGCGCGGCAAGCGGCAGGCGGAGCGGCGCCGGCGCCGCATGGAGGCTGACCCGGTGCAGCAGCCTGGTACCCAGCGCGAGCGTCCCGGCAAGCGCGCCGAACGGATCGGGCGGCACGATCAGCACCGCGACCTCGGCACCGTCGTGGCTGGCGATGGCGACGCCGGTCGCCGCCGCATGCTCGACCGCGATGCCGCCGGCGTCCCTGCGCTCGGCAACCAGGGCACCACCTGGCCAGGCCAGCATCGGCAGCAGCGCGGGGGCGGGTGCCGCGCCATGGTCACGGCACACGAACAGACGGAACGGGCGCACCGCGACCTCGGCGATGCCCGCCTCGGCCAGCGCGAGTAATGCCGGCGCGGTGATGCGCGCGCCCTGCTCCAGCAGCAGCACGCCCCGCCCGATGCCCTGGCCGGCGCGGAACACGTTCTCGCCGGGGGCGAGGGCGCCGATCGCATTGCCTGCCTCGTCGCACAGCGCATCGGGCAGCACGGCATCCGGGCCGGACGGCAGCGGCTCGCCAGCGCGGACCCGCCTGGCGGCGCCCGGCGGCAGCGGCAGCGCCGGGCTCGCATCCGCGATCGCGGCACTTGCCACCGCAAGCCCGCCGAGCAGGGCGAGATCGTGCGCCGGCACCGGGTGCGGCGCGATCACCGGCTCGGCCAGCACCGTGCCGTACGCCGCCGACGCCAGGCGCCGCTCGACCGCAAGCAGCGGTGCGCGCGCGACCTCGGCCAGCGCCTCGGTGAGCGAACGAAGCATGCGCGATGTTTGCCACCAACGCAGCACCGCGCGCCAGCCCGGCGGTTGGTGCCGGGACGTGGCAGGTTGACGCTGCCGCGGCGGGCGGCCACGGTGCCGATGATGGGAAGGAACGCCACCAGGCGATCGGGGCGCCGGTACCGGGATCCCCGATCAGCGAGGCCACGATGAACGATGCGACGGGGCCGCGCCGGCGCGGCCGCGCGATGCCCCGCGGCGCGGCACTCGATGCGGCGACGCTTGCCGAGACCGAGGCCGTGCTGGAGGGGCTGCCGCGCGACGCCGATCAGATGATCGAGGCGCTGCACCGCGTGCAGGACAGATTCGGCGCCATCCGCAAGCGGCACCTGCGCGCGCTTGCGGAACTGTTCGCGGTGCCGCACGTGGTACCGTACGAGGCAGCGACCTTCTACGCGCATTTCGACGTGATCGACGACGACACGCCGGCGCTGCCGGAACTGACCGTGCGGGTCTGCGAAAGCCTGCCCTGCGCGATGGCGGGCGGGCACGCACTGCTTGACGAGCTGCGCGCGGCACTGCCGCATGCACGCGTGATCGCGGCCCCCTGCATGGGCGCCTGCCACCAGGCACCCGCCTGCATCGCCGGGCATCGCCTGGTCGAGCGCGCGACGGTGCCGCGGATCGTCTCGCCGCCGCCGCCGGCACCGCTGCCGCCGCCCCCCGACCTTGCGAACTGGCGCGGCCGCGGCGGCTACGCGCCGCTCGACGGCGATGCGCTGGCGGCGCTGCGCACGGCCGGGCTGCGCGGCCTGGGTGGCGCCGGCTTCCCCGCCGTGCGCAAGTGGGAGCTGGTGGCCCGCCAGCCCGGGCCGAAACATCTGGTGGTGAACGCCGACGAAGGCGAGCCGGGCACCTTCAAGGATCGCTGGTGCCTGGAAAGCGAGCCGCACCGCGTGCTCGATGGCATGCTGCTGGCGGCCCGCGCGGTCGGCGCCGGCACCTGCTGGATCTATCTGCGCGACGAATATTCCCACCTCGTCGACCCGCTGCGCCGCGCGATCGCCGAGGTGAAGCAGGCCGGCCTGTTCGAGGGCGCGATCCACCTGCGCCGCGGCGCCGGCGCCTATATCTGCGGCGAGGAAACGGCGCTGCTGGAAAGCCTCGAGGGCCGGCGTGGCTACCCGCGCCACAAGCCGCCGTTTCCAGGCGAGGTCGGGCTGTTCGGCCGCCCGACCCTGATCCACAACGTCGAGACGCTGTGGTGGCTGCCGGAGATCCTGCGCGGCGGGGCGGCAGGGTTCGCCGCCGCCGGCCGCAACGGCCACCAGGGCAAGCGGCTGGTCCCGGTCTCGGGCAGGGTGCAGCGGCCCGGCGTGCACGAGGTGCCGGCGGGTGCCACCGCCAACGACATCATCGGCGAGTTCGCGGGCGGCATGCTGGCGGGGCACCGGTTCGTCGCCTATCTGCCGGGCGGCGCCTCGGGCGGCATCCTGCCCGCGCGCATGGCCGACATCCCGCTCGATTTCGGCACGCTCGACCAGCACGGCTGCTTCGTCGG
>JADYYZ010000550.1 GCA_020853405.1 Acetobacteraceae bacterium | reverse complement strand
GCGACTGGGTGTGCGTCGATATGAAGACTGTCGCGCCGTTTCCCAGGCCGGTGACGCTGGCCGCGATCAGGAAGACGCCGAAACTGGCCGCCATGTCGCTGCTGACCAGTGCCAGGCTTTCCGTGCAACCGGTGACCGCGCCGGAGTGGCGGCTGATCTGCGCGATGGGCGGCTACGGCTGAGCGGGCGCCTCGCGCCGGAACCTCCCCCACCGCTTCAGGTGCCGTTCGACCTCGGCCATGCCGAACGCTTCCGGCGCCGCGCTCGGCGCGCGTGCAAACAGCTCGGCGATCCCCGCCCGGCGCGCGAAGAACGGCTTGCCGTAGGTGACGAAATGCTCGGGCGTGCCGGGGCCCATCATGAAGCCGATCAGCCCCAGCGCCTCGGCGTGCAGCCGATCGGCCTCGGCATCGTTGCCGGCGGCGAGCGCATTGTGCACGCCGACCAGCGCATCGGTGACGTCGGGCGCCGGGATCACGCCGACCGCGCCGGCGCGGAAACTCGCGGGATATTCGAGCCCGCCGCGGCCGTCGAACACGTCGAGCTTGCCTTCCGTCATCTCGATCACGCGCTTCAGATAGACTGGCCCCCCTTCTCCCTTCAGCAGCCGGAAATTCGGGTGCCGGCGGGCGAGGCTCGCAAGCGTCGCCGGCGAGACCACCACGTCCATCGCCGCCGGATAGATCTGGATCGCGCATGGCAGGTCGGTGCCGTCCATCACCCGGTCGAAGAAATTCTCCAGCGCACTCTCCGGCAGGCCGCGCACCTGCGGCGGCTGCACGATCAGCCAGGCCGCCCCCGCCGCCTTCGCCGCCCTGGCCTGGGCCAGCATCGCCGGCACGTTGTTCTCCGACAATGTGACGGCCAGCGGCAGCCGGCCCCTGATCTGCGATGCCACCAGCTCGGTCAGCGCCTGCTTCTCGGGGGCGGCGAGCTTGTTGAACTCGGTCACGAACCCCAGCAGCGCGATGCCGTGCGCGCCGGCCGCGATGCAGGCTTCGACCTGGGCCGCCATCGCCGCGGCGTCGATCCGCTCGTCGCGGTCGAAGAAGGCGTACAGGATCGGGTAGATGCCGCTGAAGGGCGTGTTGGCCAACTGATCCTCCTGGTTCTGCTGCGCTATTCCCGCACGGATGGGTTTTCCGGCCAAGCGTGCTTCGGATAGCGCCCGCGCATCGCCTTGCGCACCTCGGCCCAGCCGCGCCGCCAGAAATTCTCGAGGTCGGCGGTGACGGCGATCGGCCGGCCGGCCGGCGACAGCAGCTCGGCATTCAGCCCGACCCGCCCACCCGCCAGCCTGGGCGTCGCGGCAAGCCCGAAGAAATCCTGCGCGCGGGCGGAGAGAGTCGGCACCTCGCGCGTGTAGTCGATCGGTGCTGCGCGGCCGGAGGGGAGCGTCACGCGCCCGGGCAGCGCTGCGTCGAGGGCGCGCCGTTGCGGCCCGCCGAGTTGCGCGGCGAGCGCTGCCGCGAGGTCGAGTTTCAGAACGTCGGCAAGCCGGGTCGCCCCGCCGAGTGCTGCGGCGAGCCAGGCCGGGTCGGCGGCCAGCGCGGCATCGCCGAGGTCGGGCCAGATTTCGCCCTCGATCGCGCGCATCCTGGCGATCCGTGCCTGGAGATTGCGCGCGGCGGCGTCCCACGCCAGTAGGCCGCGCGCGATCGCGGTCGCGGCAAGCAGCGCCGCGGCGGCATCGGGGGCGGGCCGGGGCAGAATGGTCTCCTCCAGCACCAGCGCGCCCAGCATGCGGCGCCGCCGCGCGACCACGGCATCGCCCTCCAGCGCCACGGTTTCGCGGGTCGTGATCACGGCGGCGAAGGCCGCCTCGATCTGGTCGCGGCTGATCGGCGCGGCCAGTCGGATTCGTGCCTCGCGCCCCGACAGGTCGAGCGCGGCGACGGCCAGGAAGGCCTCGGCCGCGAGCGTGTCATCGGCGGCAACCGCGGCACCGCCGCCGGAGGCAAGAAGAAAGCCGCCGGTCGGCCGGCGGGCGGCAATGCGGTCGGGGAAGGCGAGCGCGAGCAGCGGCCCCGCCTGGCCCCCCGCCGCCTGTCCCGTCCCGCCTGGTGCGCCGGCGGCGCGGCGGAGCTGGCGCGAGGCAAGCCTTGCTGCCGGCGACGGCCGATCGAGGGCGGCGCGGATGTCGGCACCTTCTCGCCGCCCGCGCCCTTCCTCCAGCACGGCGGCGATGTCGCAGGCGAGGGCGCGCCCCGGCTCAGGCGCGTCGGCGATCATCCGGGCAAGCCGCGGGTGCGCGGGCAGGCGCGCCGCCCCGCGCCCCGCATCGCTCAGCCGGTCGTCCGCATCCAGCAGGCCGAGGCAGGCCAGCAGCGTGCGCGCCGCGGCCAGCGCGCCGGCGGGCGGCGGATCGGCGAACCGCAACGCCTCGGGCCGGGTGCCCCAGGCAGCGCAATCGAGCACCAGCGGCGCGAGGTCGGCGGAAAGAATCTCGGGCGGGTCGAACGGCGCAAGGGCACGGTGCGCCGCCTCGGTCCACAGCCGGTAGCAGAGGCCTGGGCCGAGCCGCCCGGCCCGGCCGGCGCGCTGGTCGGCGCCAGCACGGCTGATCCGCACCGTCGCCAGCGTCGAAAGCCCGCTGCCGGGATCGAATTTTTGGGCGCGGCGATAGCCGGAATCGACGACAGCGCCGACGCCTTCGACCGTCAGCGAGGTTTCCGCGATCGCACTGGCCAGCACCACGCGCCGCCCGCCCGACAGCGCCGCATCCTGCGCGGCCGGCGGGATGTCGCCGTGCAGGATGTGGATCGGCGGCTCGATGCCCTCCAGCGCATCGCGGGTGCGCAGGATTTCCGCCATGCCGGGCAGGAACGCGAGCACCGCGCCATCCTGGGCCGCCAGCAGGCGGCGGATCGCACGGCCAGTGCGCATCGGCAGGTCGCGGCGATCGGAGGAATCCTCGGTGGCCCAGACGATCTCGACGTTGTGCGCACGGCCGGTGCTGGCGACCGGCAGCGCGTTCATCAGCGGCACCAGCCGTGCCGTGTCGGCGGTCGCGCTCATCGCCACCAGCCGCAGATCGGCGCGCAATACGGCCTGCGCCTCCAGCAGCAGCGCGAGCGCGAGGTCGGAATCGAGCGCGCGTTCGTGCACCTCGTCGAGGATCACGCAGGCGGTGCCTTGCAGCGACGGGTCGGCGAGCAGGCGGCGCACCAGCAGGCCCTCGGTGACCACCTCGATCACGGTTCCCGGGCCGATCGCGCGATCGAGCCTGGTGCGCCAGCCGACGGTCTCGCCGGGCGCTTCGCCCAGCAGTGCCGCCATGCGCCGTGCGGCGGCGCGGGCGGCAAGGCGCCGAGGCTCCAGCATCACGATGCGGCCGTCGCCGCGCCAGGGCGCATCGAGGAGCGAAAGCGGTGCCAGCGTGGTCTTGCCAGCACCTGGCGGGGCGACCAGCACGGCGTTGCGCCCGGCGGCCAGCGCCGCGGTCAGCGCCGGCAGGGAGGCGG
>JADYYZ010000549.1 GCA_020853405.1 Acetobacteraceae bacterium | reverse complement strand
TCGGGGCCTGCGACATCAGCGCCAGCCCGGGCGGGAGCGGGGCGGCGGGGGATCGGCGAGTATGGGCGCGGGCTGCATGATCGCAGCCTAGCGGAGCGCGCCGGCACCGCAATGCGCGAGGCCGGCTTGCCCATGCGCGGCTTGCCCACAGCTGGTGCCGCGCCATAGCCTGCGCCGGCGCCGACAGATCGAGAGAGAGCCGAGGGGAGTGCCGCATGCGACCGATCTTCGTCATGATCAAGTGCGAGATGGGCAAGGCCTACGCGGTCGCGCGCGAGGCGGCCGACCGGATTCCGGAAGCATCCGAAATCTACAGCACCAGCGGCCAGTTCGACCTGCTGGCGAAATTCTACCTGGACCCGGCGAGCGACGTCGGCCTGTTCGTCACCGACAAGGTCCAGACCTTGCCTGGCGTGAAGGACACCTTCACCCTGATCACCTTCAACGCCTTTGCCGGAGGAGCTCGCGGCTGATGGACATTCTTCGTATTTCGGGCGGCGCGCCCGGGCGTTCCCGCGCCGTCGCGTTCGGGGATTTCGCCTGGGCGGTCGCGACCAGCCCCGCCAGGGAGCCCGACATGGCAGCCCAGACGCGCTCGGCGCTCGCGGTGATCGAGAAGGCGCTGGCCGACGCGGGCAGCGCCAAGGACCGCATCCTGACCGCCACCATCTACATCACCGACATGGCGCTGTGGGGGGATATGAACACGGTCTGGAACGAGTGGGTCCCGGCCGATGCAGCGCCGCAGCGCGCCTGCGTGCAGACCGGTCTCGCGGCGGGCTGCCTGGTCGAGATCACGGTGCTGGCAGCCCGCAAGGGCTGAGGGGCGAGGCGGCAGATTCGGGGCGGGGCGCGCGGCCGATCGCCCCGCCAACCTACCCCGGTTGCCGGCCTTCCCAGCCTGCCGGCCTTCCCAGCCTGCCAGCCTTCCCAGCCTGCCGGCCTTCCCAGCCTGCCGTCCTTCCCAGCCTGCCGTCCTTCCTAGCCTGCCAGCATGCCAAGCCCGGCCAGCATCAGCGGCCCGCCATCGACCGCCCACTCGTCCTGCATGGTGAAGTGGTTGAGGTGCGGGAACTCGACGCTGGCCGCGGCCGCCCCGCCCGAGCGCCAGCGCCGCGCGAAACCCTGGCTCTGGCGCAGGAACTCGGTGCTCTCGGCACCGCCGACCGAGGCCAGCACCGGCAGGTTTTCAGGCGCCGGCAGATACATCGCGGAAAGCCGGTCGGCGGTGGCGTAGTCGAGCCTGAGCGCCTCGTTCACCGTGGTCGCCAGCAGCGGCGCCAGCTCGAACACGCCGCTGGTCGGCAGGCAGCCGCGGAACGTGCCGGCAGGCAGGCGGGCGGCAAGCGTCGCCGCGAGGTGCCCGCCGGCGGAATGCCCGCCGACCAGCACCGGCACGCCGGGCACGCCAGCCAGTGCCGCGCGGGCACCCGCCAGCACGTCCTCGATCAGGGTGGCGAGCGCGACCTCGGGGCAGAGCCGGTAGCCGACCAGCGCCACGGCGATGCCGCGCCCGAGCCAGGGCGGGGCGATCCAGGCGAAGTCGCGCCGGTGGCGGCGCTGGAAATAGCCGCCATGCACGAACACCAGAAGGCCCCGCGCCGCGCCCGCCGGGCGGAACAGGTCGACCCCCTGGCGTTCATGCGCGCCGTACGCGACCCCTTCCGGCGCCAGCGCTGCCCGTGCCGCCTCGGCCGCCTTCGCCCAGCGCGCATCGATCGCCGGGAAATCCGGCACCCGGCTGGTGGTTGCGTATTCCAGCTCCAGATAGCCGTCGGTTGCCATCACGCTGCCGCCGGATAGAGGACGGGGCGCAGCATCTCGAGGCTTTTCTCCCGCAGGGGCGGGCTTGCGGCAAGTTTCGCGAGATCGGGAACCGGCCGTGCGGTGCGCGCATCGGCGGCGAGCCTGCGCTCGAGTGCGGCGGCGGCGCGCAGCAGCCAGGCATCCGACCCGCGCGGCCCCACCACCTGGATGCCGAACGGCAGCCCGCCCTCGTCGACGCCGCAGGGAAGCAGGATCGCCGGATGCCCGGTCAGCGTGACGCCATAGGCGAGCGCCAGCCAGTGGAAATAGGTGCGCACCTTCCTGCCGTCGATCTCGGCGGGATAAAGCGTGGTCCAGGGGAAGGGCGCGGTCGTGATGCCGGGCGTGATCAGCAGGTCGTGGTCGCGGAAGAAATCCTGCATGGCGTGATAGATGCGGGTCTGCGCCGCGTGCGCCCTGGCATAGTCCTCCAGGCTGTAGCGCATCCCTTCCTCGACATTGGCGACCAGGTTCGGCCCCAGCAGCGCCTTGTTGGTGCGGTAGGTCTGCAGGTGCTTCACCAGGAAGTTCGACGCGCGCAGCACCTCGAACGCCTCGTCGGCGCCGGTCATGTCGGGCTGCGCATCGACGCCTTTCGCGAACCAGCCACGCATGATGTCGGCGCGCCCGGCGAAGACGCGGCGATAATGCGCATCGGTCGGCGCGAAGCCGAGGTCGGGGCTGAAGGCAGCGCGCAGGCCGGAAAGGTCGGCCTCGTGCACGGGGAAGAATCTCTCCGGCGTCTGCACGGGGAATCCGTGCACGGTTGTTGCCAGCGGATCGGAGGAATCGTCGCTGGCCATCGCCGACAGCATCAGCGCGGTATCGGCGACATTGCGCGCCATCGGGCCGAGCGTCGACAGCACGGTCCAGCCGAACGGGCGCTTCGGGGTCGGGATCAGCCCGACCGTCACGCGATAGCCGATGACACCGCAGAACGCAGCGGGGTTGCGCAAGCTGCCGCCGGTGTCGCTGCCGGTCGCGATCGGCACCAGCCCGCACGCCAGGGCCGCCGCCGAGCCGCCCGAACTGCCGGCCGCAGTCAGCATCGGGTCGAACGGGTTGCCGCAGGCGCCATAGACCTTGTTGACGCTGTTCGCGCCGGCGCCGAACTCCGGCACGTTGGTCTTGCCCAGCACGATGCCGCCGGCCCGCCTGAGCGCGGCGATGTGCCATTCGTCGGCCTTCGGCACGTGGTGCTCGAACTGCGGGCTGCCCCAGGTGGTGCGCAGGCCCTCGGTCTCCTCCAGATCCTTGACGCCGAAAGGCAGCCCGTGCAGCGGCCCGAGCCGCGCGCCCTTCATCACCGCATCCTCGGCCTTCCTCGCCTGCGCCCGGGCACGGTCGGTATCCATCGCGACCATGGCGTTGATGGCGGGGTTGATGCGCCCGATGCGCGCGACGAAGGCATCGAGCAGCTCGACCGGGGAAACCTGTTTCGCCCCGATCATGCGGCGCAATTCCAGCGCGGTGCGGTCACACAGCTTATCGTCGGCCATCGCGGTCTTCCTCTCCTCGGCTTCGCGGGTACGCTAGCCCCCTGCCCGCCGGCGTGCCAGCCTGCCCGCCGACATGAGCACGCGCGACCAGGCGATTGCCGCCGCAACCGATGAATTCGACTCCGGGCGCTTCACGGCAAGCCTCGCCGAACTGGTCGCCTGCCCGACCGAAAGCCAGGACCCAGCGCGGGCGCCCGAGCTCGACCGCTATTGCCGTGCACTGATCGCGCCGATGCTGGAGGCGATGGGCCATTGCGTGCGCCACTTCGCCAACCCGGTCCCTGGCGGCCCGCCCTTCCTGGTCGCGGCGCGGATCGAGGATCCTGCCCTGCCGACGATCCTGACCTACGGCCATGGCGACGTGGTGCTGGCGCACGCGCAGCAATGGAGCGGCGGGCGCGACCCGTGGCGCCTGACAGCGGAAGACGCGAAGCTCTACGGCCGCGGCACCGCCGACAACAAGGGCCAGCACCTGATCGCGCTGACCGCGCTGGCCGCCGTGCTGAAGGTGCGGGGCAGGCTCGGCTTCAACAGCCGCTTCATCCTCGACATGGGCGAGGAGGTCGGCTCGCCCGGCCTCGACGACTTCATCCGCAACCAGCGCGCCTCCCTCGCGGCCGACCTGTTCCTGGCGCTCGACGGCCCGCGCAACAGCCTCCTCCGGCCCGAGATCAAGCTCGGCGCCCGGGGGGCGGTGAACCTCGACCTGGTGGTCGAGCTCAGGCCCGGCGGGCACCATTCCGGCCACTGGTCGGGCCTGTTGCGCGATGCCGGCTTCGTGCTGGCGCACGCGCTGGCCAGCATCGCCGACCGCAATGGCCGCATCCGCGTCGCCGGCTGGCAACCGGCCACGGTGCCCGATAGCGTGCGCGCGGCATGCGCCGAGGTGGTGTTCGACCCGATTCCCGGCCTGCCGGAGGCCGATCCCAGCTGGGGCGAACCGGGCCTTTCCCGCGCCGAGCGGATCTATGCCGCGACCGGGGTCGCGGTGCTCGCGGCCGAGGTCGGCACGCCGGCGGCGCCGGTGAACGCGGTGCCGGGCCGCGCGCGGGCCAGGATCGGCGTGCGCCACACGGTCGATGTGCCGGCCGCGAGCATCGTCCCCGCCTTGCGCGCGCATCTGGATCGCGAGGGCTTCGCCGATGTCGCGATCGCCCCGGTGTTCGGCCGCGGCCAGTTCCCGGCCCAGCGCACCGACCCCGCCGAGCCGTGGGTGCGGTTCGTCGCGGCAAGCCTCGCGCGGACCGCCGGGCAGACATGCGTGGTGGTGCCGAGCGAAAGCGCCAGTTCGCCTTCCGGGCTGTTCGCCGCGACGCTCGGCGTGCCGACCGTGTGGTTCCCGCACAGTTACGGCGGCTGCGGCCAGCACGGCCCGGACGAGCACGCGCTGGCGCCGCTGCTGCGCGACGGCCTGGCGCTGACCGCGGGGCTCTACCTCGACATCGGTGCCGGGGGCACTCCCGGTGCCGGGGGCACTCCAGGTGCCGGGGGCACTCCCGGTGCCGGGGGCACTCCCGGTGCCGGGGGCACGCCAAGCGCAAGGTAGGCGGCAAGCGTCGCCTCGTCGAAGCAGGCGAAGGTCACCGAGAGGCCGGCGCGATGCTGGCGCACCGTCGCCACGGCGATCTCTGTCGCGTCGTGCAGCGGGTAGCCGTAGATGCCCGTGGAGATCGCGGGGAAGGCGACGCTGGCGCAGTTTTTTTCGAGCGCCCGCGCCAGGCTCTCGCGGTAGGCCGAGGCAAGTTTCCCGGCCTCGCCCCTGCCGCCCCCGGCCCAGCGCGGACCGACCGCATGAATCACCCAGGTCGCGGCAAGGCGGAAGCCGGGCGTGATCACCGCGCCGCCGGTCGGGCAGCCGCCGATCGCACGGCATGCCTCCAGAAGTTCCGGCCCGGCGGCGCGGTGAATGGCACCATCCACGCCGCCGCCGCCGGCAAGCGCAGCGTTGGCTGCGTTGACGATCGCATCGACGGCCAGCGTCGTGATGTCGACCTTCAGCGCGACCAGCGCCATCGCACGCCCCGCTACCAGCCCAGCGCCATGCCGTCCTTGCGGTGGTCGGAGGCGCCGGTCAGCGTGCCGGACTCGTGGTCGATGAAGATCGCCTGGCCGCCACCATGCGGCTTCGCGGCGACGCACGCGTGGCCCATGCGCTCCAGCCGGTCGACCACCGATTGCGGGATGCCGCTTTCGCACTGCACCTCGCCGTTGCGCGGGAACAGGCGCGGCGCGTCGAGCGCGGCCTGCGGGTCCATGCCGTAGGCGAACATGTTCTCCAGGAAGTTGGTGTGCCCGAACGGCTGGTAGTGGCCGCCCATCACGCCATAGGGCGCGATGCACCTGCCATCCTTGAACAGCATGCCGGGAATGATGGTGTGCAGCGGCCGCTTGTTCGGCGCGATGCAGTTGGGATGGCCGCGCTCGAGGCGGAAGCCGAAGCCGCGGTTCTGCAGCATCACGCCCGATTCCTCGGCCAGGATGCCGGAACCGAACCCCTCGAACAGCGAGTTGATGAAGCTGCACGCATTGCCGTCGCGGTCGACCACGCAGAGATAGACCGTGTCGGCGTGCACCGGCAGCACTGCTGCCATCCCGGCCGGCGGCAGTTCGCGCGCCGCCCGGTCATCGCGGATCGAGGCGCGGAGCTCGGCGAGATATCCGGGCGAGGTCAGCCGCGCCAGCGGCACCTCGGCCTCGGCCGGGTCGGCGAGGAAGGCATCGCGGTCGCGATAGACGAGGCGTGCCGCCTCGATATGGCGATGCAGCCGCAGCGGCGACAGCGGCCCATCCGGCAATGCCTCCCACCCATCGAGGATGCCGGCCAGCATCAGCACCAGCAGGCCCGAGCCGTTCGGCGGGCACTGGAAAACCTCCATGCCGCGATAGGGGCCGCGGATCGGCTCGACCCATTCCGGCCGGGCCGCGGCGAAGTCGGCCTCGGTGTGCAGGCCGCCTGCCGCACGCAGGGTGCGCACCATGTCGGCGGCGATCCTGCCCTCGTAGAAGGCCCTGGCGCCGTCCTTGGCGATCGCACGCAGGCTGGCGGCCAGCGCCGGCTGGCGGAACTTCTCGCCGGCACGCGGGGCACGGCCGCCGAACAGGAACTTGCGCGCGCTGGCCGGGTGCCCCGCCAGCTTGGCAACCGCGCCTTCCCAGTCGCTGGCGGTGCGGTCGTGCACCACGAACCCGTCCTCGGCATAGGCGATCGCGGGACGCAGCAGCTCGTCGAAGC
>JADYYZ010000548.1 GCA_020853405.1 Acetobacteraceae bacterium | reverse complement strand
TCGATCGGCCGGGGCGCCACCCCGGCGCGCCCGCCATCCAGGCGCGCCACGCGCCGCCGCTCAGCGGATCTCCCGCTGCCAGCGCTGGATCCAGCCCGGCCGCGCCTCGTTGATCACGTTCCAGTCGAAGTTGACGAGCTTGTCGAAGTCGGTCGCGGTCACGCCCATGTTCTCCCGCTCGGCGGCGCTGAGATGCGGCCATGACGTCGTGGTCGGGCTGGCGGTACCACCCTCGCGCATGCGGCGCAGCTGGAACTCGTCACTGTAGTACAGGTTGATGTACTCGTAGGCCGCCGCCTCGCACGGGCCGCCGGCAACGAACGAAAGGCCGCCATTGACGGTGGGCGAGCCTTCGCGCGGCAGCACGAAGCGCATCGGGATCCCCTGTTCGCGCAGCGCGGGCGCGATGTTGGAGCTGGTGACCGCGACCCACACCTCGCCGAGCTGCAGCAGGTTCGACAGTTCCGAGGTCCAGGTGAACACGGTGTGGACGTTGCGCATGATCGCCTTGGTCGCGACGAAGCCAGGCTCGATGTTGCTCTCGCCGCCGCCGCCGATGCGCGCGAGCTCGACCAGGGCGGCGGTGCCCATGCTGCTCTGCGGCGCGGTGATCGCAAGGCGGCCGCGAAGGTCGGGCCGGGTCAGGTCGGCCCAGGCCGCGGGCGGGGCGATGCGGTTCCGCTGGAATTCGCGCTCGTTGTAGATGAAGCCGACGCCCAGCACGTTGGTCGCCATCACCATGACCTGGCCCTGGGCGTTGCGCGTATAGGCCCAGTCGTACAGTTTCGCCGCGTTCGGCGCGCGGGCAAGGTCGATCGGCTTGCACAGCCCGGTCTGGCAGGCGGTAAGCCCGACCGGGGCGTCCCATTGCGCGATCGTGATGCGCGGATTGGCGCGCTGGGCCGTCACCCGTTCGACCATGGTGACCGAACCGATCGCCTCGGTCACGAGATCGACGTTGAGCTTCTCCTTCAGCCTCGGCGCGATCATCTCCATCACGTGTTCGCGATGCTTGGGCGCGATGCTCAGCAGCACCTGCATCGAGCTGCAGGCCTCCTGGGCGATGGCGTCGGTCGCCATCAGCAGCGCCGCACCAAGGGCGGCAAGCGTCATGCACCGTCGGGTCGTGGCTGTCGCGGTCATTGCCCCATCTCCCTGGCTGGCCCGCCTCGCGGGCGTTCACGGGTCGGCAATTCTAAGGTCGCAGGCAGGCCGCTTGTCCAGGGCTGGTTTGCATTTTCTGCCGCAGTTTCACCAATCCGTGCAGCCCGCCGGCCGGGCCATCGGTGCATGTTGCGCCACACGCGACAGTCGGCCGTCGGCGCCCGCGCTGGCAACGCGCATGATTCGACCGCCCGGGCTTGAGGTGCATAATAGTGGCGATAAAGTGCAATCCCTTCCGCAGCGACAGAATCCGCCCGGCGGCGATCCCGGCGGCAGCAGGAGCGACGATGCCCGACGCAACACACGACGACCCCCTGAGCCAGGTGCCGCAGGGCTCGGAATCGGTGTTCCCGGCATCGGAGTATGCCCGGCGCATCGACCTGGTGCGCGCCGCGATGGCGGAGCGCCAGCTCGACCTCGCGCTACTGAGCGGGCCGGAGAACGTATTCTACCTTACCGGCCAGCAGACCCCCGGCTACTACACGTTCCAGTGTTTGTGCATCCCGCGTGAGGGCGCGCCGTTCCTGGTGATCCGCGGGCTGGAGGCGATGAACGCGCGGCTGAATACCTGGCTCGCGACCATCATCGGCTATGCCGACGACAGCCACCCTGCCGCCGCCGTCGCCCTGGTGCTGAAGGAGCGCGGCTGGGCCGGCAAGCGCGTCGGCATCGACCGCAACGGCTGGTTCCTGACCGTGAACCTCTTTGACCGGCTGGTGCAGGAATTCGGCCCCCTGCTCGATGCGAGCCTGCTGGTCGAGCCGTTGCGGCGCGTGAAGTCGGCGCTGGAGATCGGCCAGCTCGAAGCTGCCGGCCGCGTCAACGATGCCGGCATGCGGGCGGGCCTTGCCGCGACCCGGGCCGGCGCCACCGAGAACGACATCGCGGCCGCCATCATGGGGGCGTCGATCGCGGCGGGTTCGGAATATGTCGGGATGGAGCCGTTCGTCACCTCGGGGCCACGTTCCGGCGTGCCGCACACGACCTGGCGGCGCAGGAAGATCGTGGCGGGCGACATCGTGGTGCTGGAGAGCGCGGGCTGTTTCAACCGCTATCATGCCGCGCTGTTTCGCACCGTAGCGGTCGGCGAGATCCCCCGCCTCGCGCGCGACATGTACGCGGTGTGCGAGGCGGGGCTGGATGCGGCAATCGCTGCCATGCGCCCCGGCCGCACCTGTGCCGATGTGCACAACGCGGTGCAGGCGGTGATCGACAAGGCCGGCTACACCGCCGGCTATCGCAAGCGCAGCGGCTATTCCATGGGCATCTCGTTCGCCCCCGACTGGGGCGAGGGCAACATCCTCAGCCTGTTCCGCGGGGTCGATGTCGCGCTGCTGCCGGGCATGGCGTTCCACGTGCCGATCACGCTGCGCGAGTACGGGAAATTCACCGTGGCGGTCAGCGAGACGATGCTGGTCACCGAATCCGGGGCGCGGTCGCTGGGCAGCGTGCCGCGCGGACTGGTCGAGGTCTGAGGCACCCGTGGCGCTCGGCCCTGCCGTGCCCGTTCGGGCCGCCGTGCTGTAGGACCGAGCATGCCAGCACCGACCCGGCTCCGCCTGTTCGCCGCCGATCTGCACTATCCGCCGGAACTCGCCGTGCACACGGCCCTATCCGGTGCGATCGGCCACCTGGCGGCGCGCTACCTGGTGATCGAGGGAGCTGGCGGCTTCCTTGGCGTCGGCGAGGTGCGGGCCAACATCGCGTACCTGACAACCCTTCCCGAGGAGGGCGTCGCGCCCGCGATCGTTGCGCTCTCTCGTGCCCTGCCATGGTCGATGCCACCCGCCGAGCTGTTGGCGGCACTGCCCTCGCTTGCCGGCGATGCCCCCGCCATCGCGCGGGCGGCGGTGGAGAATGCCCTGGTCGAGGGGCTAGCCCGCGCCGACGGCCAGCCCGTGGCGACGTATCTGGGCGGCACCTTCAGGCCGGCCATGCCGACCAACCAGTGCCTGTTCTGGGGCCCCGATCAGCGGTTCGACCAGCTCGCCGCCCGCTACGTGGCGGAGGGGTTCCGCGACCTGAAGGTGCGCATCGCGGTCGGTGATCTCGACCACGATCTGGCGCGGCTCCGGCGGCTGCGCGAGCGCTACGGCGACACGATCCGGATCGCGGTTGACGCCAACGGCGCGTGGGACGGGCAGCAGGCGGCCCGCGCGCTCGCGCTGCTGGCACCGCTCGACCTTGCCTATGTCGAGCAGCCGACGCGCCCGCACGACTGGGACGGCTTCCGCACCCTGCTGCGGGGCAGCCCGATGAAGCTGATGGCGGATGAATCACTCGCGACTTCCGACGACATCGAACGGCTCGCCGACTGCGGCCCGAACGCGCTGGCCCACCTCAAGATCGCCAAGTCCGGCGGCCCGCTTGCCCTGCTGCGCGCCGCACGCCGCCTTGAACGCGCGGGCATCGGCCTGATGGTCGGGCAGATGAACGAGGGCGGGCTGGCCACCGCGATGACCGCCCATTGCGCGATGGCACTGTTGCCCGAGCATGCGGAACTCTATGGCTGCTATGGCCTGCTTGATGACCGGGCGCCTGGCGTTCGCTACGCCGGCGGCGCGGTGGTGCTGCCCGATGCGCCTGGCCTTGGGCTGCAGCCGGAGCTCGCCGGCTGCTCCCTGCTGTGGGACGAGCGGCTGGGCTGAGGTGGTTCAGGCGGCGCGCAATCTCGCTTCCTTGCGTGCGGCGGCCCTTCGCTGGGCGGCACGGAAAGCCCGGTCGAGGTGCGCGCCCAACAGCTCCGCCGCGTGCTCGCGTCTGCCTGCGGCAAGCGCCCTGATGATCGCCAGATGCTCGCGCAGCCAGTCGCGCACGCGGCTGCGATCGCCGTAGCTGCGATATTCCAGCATCCGGCGCAGCCGGTTCTGCTGCTGGATCGCCTGCTGCCAGAAGCTGTTGCCGGTCAGCATCGCCAGCATCGCGTGGAAGCGTTCGTCGAGCTCGTAGAGCTCCGCGTCACCTGCCGCCTCCAGCCGCCGCGACAGTGCGAGATGCGACTGGCGGCTTCGTTCCAGCACCGTCGGGTCGGCGTGGAAACTTGCCAGCCGCAGGCCAGCCGGTTCCAGCGCCCGGCGGAAATCGTAGCTGGCGGACAGCGCCAGGTCGGAATCGATCGTCGGCAGGAAACTCCAGCCATGGCCGCGGTTGCGCGCGACGATCCCCTCGTCTGCCATCCGCGACAGCACGCGCAGCAGCACGCTGCGATCGACCTGGAAGCGCTCCATCAGCGCGATCTGGGTGAGGCGCTCGGGCAGCCGGCCCTGCAGGCGCTCGCGCACCAGCCGCCGGTACAGCGCGTCGTCCAGCGTCTGCGGCACCTCCACCGCCTCGCCATCCAGCTGGTCCCAGCCGCGCGCGAGGAAGAAGCCCTGGTTGCGCCGCGCGGTGACGACGCCGCGCCCGGCCAGCAGTTTCATCGCCGCCCGGGCAAGCGTGCGTGAAACACCCAGCCGCTCGGCCAGCGCGCTTTCCACCAGGTGGCGGCCGGCCTCAAGCCGGGTTGCGCGGATCTCATCGAGGATCTGGTTGGCAAGCACGTAGCGGCTCTGCCGTCCGGGACGCGGGCTTGGCCGGTTCTTCCGCGGTGCGAGCAATCAGGCATCCTCCGAACGTGAGCGCCGGCGCCGGTCAGGCGCCTCGTCGCGCTGGCCGGATTGCATTTTGTTAGCATGAAAGCGCAAACTGTAAACATGTCCGTCGACCGAAGGCGCGCGCGCTGATGCTGCCATCCCCCGATGCCGCCCGGCTGCACCGCGACCTCGCCGGCCTGGTCGCGATCGACACCCAGAACCCGCCCGGCAACGAGCATGCCGCCGCCCTGCTGATCGGGGATCTGCTCGCAGCGTCGGGTTTCCACTGCACCCTGGAGAGCATCGCACCCGGCCGCAGCAACGTCACCGCCGCCCTGGCGAACGGGGAAGGTCCCGTGTTCGCCTTCTGCACCCATATGGACGTGGTTGCCGCCGGCGAGGGCTGGACCGGAAAGCCGTTCATGCTGCGCGAGCAGGACGGCAGGCTGTACGGAAGGGGGGCCTGCGATGCCAAGGGCCCGCTTGCCGCGATGCTGGAGGCGATGCGATCGCTGGCGGCCCGCCGCGGCGACTGGCGCGGCACCCTGCTTGGCGTCTTCGTCTGCGACGAGGAGGTGGGCAGCGCCGGTGCGCGCCGGTTTGCTGCCGGGCGCCCGAAGATCGACTTCGCGGTGATCGGCGAGCCGACCGCCAATCAGGTGGTCATCGCGCACAAGGGCAGCCTGCGCCCGGTCGTTGCGGTGCACGGGCGGGCAACCCATTCCGGCACGCCGGACCGCGGCCGCAACGCGATCTTCGATGCCGCGAAACTGTGCGGGCTGATCGAGGC
>JADYYZ010000547.1 GCA_020853405.1 Acetobacteraceae bacterium | reverse complement strand
TGAGCGCCTCGATCGGCCAGAACACCGAGACCGCCAAGGTCACCGACGGCATCGCCAACAAGGCGGCGAAGGACGCCGCCGACGGCGGCGAGGCGGTGCGGGCGACGGTGGACGCGATGAAGTCGATCGCCGACAAGATCGGCATCATCGACGACATCGCCTACCAGACCAACTTGCTAGCGCTCAACGCCGCCATCGAGGCGGCGCGCGCCGGCGAGCACGGCAAGGGCTTCGCCGTGGTGGCCGCCGAGGTACGCAAGCTCGCCGAGCGCAGCCAGGTCGCCTCACAGGAGATCGGCGAGCTGGCCGGCACCAGCGTGAAGACGGCCGAGCGGGCCGGCCAGCTGCTGCAGGAGATGGTGCCGAACATCCGCAAGACGGCCGAGCTGGTGCAGGAGATCACTGCCGCCTCGGAGGAGCAGTCGCAGAGCGCCGGCCAGATCAACACGGCAATGGGCCAGCTCAACCAGACCACCCAGCAGAACGCCTCGGCCTCCGAGGAGCTGTCCGCCACCGCCGAGGAGATGAGCGGCCAGGCGCAGCAGCTGCAGCAGATGATGGCGATGTTCCGCGTCGGCGAGGGCGAGGCCGCTGCCGTCCCGGCAGCGGCGCGGCAGGCGGCGAAGCCCTCGCGCAAGGGCGCCAGGCGGGTGCACGAAGAGGTTGCCTCGGCCGCAGCCGGCCTGGGCGACGCAGAGTTCGTGCGCTACTGAGCGGAGGCTGCCATGTCGCAGACACGACTTGCAGTGGCCGCAGCCGGCGCGCCCACGCCCACAGGGCTGCCGGAGGGGGCTGGGGAGGCGCAGCAGTACCTGGTGTTCTCGCTGTGCGGCGAGACTTTTGCCATCGGCATCCGCAGCATCAAGGAGATCATCGAGTACGGCCACCTGACGGAAGTGCCGATGATGCCCGAGCTGGTGCGCGGCGTGATCAACCTGCGCGGCGCCGTGGTGCCGGTGATGGATCTCGCCGTCCGCTTCGGCCGCGCGCCGACGCAGATCGCGCGGCGCACCTGCATCGTCATCGTCGAGATCGAGGCCGGGGCCGAATCCGGAGCGGACGAAACTCAGGTGGTTGGGGTCATCGTCGATGCCGTCAACGAAGTGCTCGACATTCCCATCGGCGACATCGAACCCCCTCCCTCGTTCGGTGTGCGCATCCGCAGCGACTTCATCGGGGGCATGGGCAAGGTGGCGGGCCGCTTCGTCATCCTGCTGAACCTGAAGCACGTGCTGTCCATCGACGAGCTCGCCGGCATCGCCGAGACTGCCAACGGCGTAGAGGCGGACGCCACCGTGCCGCAGGAGCTGACTTTTGCGAGCTGAGGCGGACGGCATCAGCGAGGGCGAATTCACCCGCTTCCAGGCGCTGATGCAGCGGGTGGCTGGCATCCACCTGCCGACCTCGAAAAAGTCGCTGGTGAGCGGGCGCCTGTCGAAGCGCCTGCGCGCGCGCGGCCTCGGCAACTTCGGCGACTACTACCGCCATATCGTCGGCGGCAGCGATCCCGCCGAACTGCAGACGGCGATCGAGCTGCTGACGACCAACGAGACCTATTTCTTCCGCGAGCCAGGGCATTTCGAATTCCTCGCCCGCGAGGTGCTGCCGGAGGCGCGCCCCGGCGCGGCCTTCCGCGTCTGGAGCGCGGCCAGCTCGACCGGCGAGGAGGCCTACAGCATCGCCATGGTGCTGATGGATCGGCTCGGCACCTCGGCGCAATGGGAGGTCTTCGGCTCCGACATCAACAGCCGCGTCCTCGACCTCGCGCGCACCGCCACCTATCCGACGGCACGCAACGAGGAGTGCATCCCGCCCGACTACCGCCGGCGCTTCTGCCTGCGCGGGACGGGGGGCATGGCAGGCAAACTGCGTGTCGATGCGGCCGTGCGGGAGCGGGTTCGCTTCGCCCAGATCAACCTCAACGGCGATCTGAAAGGGGCCGGAGAATTCGACGTCATCTTCCTGCGCAATGTGATGATCTATTTCGACCTCGACATGAAGCGGCGCGTCGCGGCGGCACTGCACCGACAGCTGCGGCCGGGCGGCTGGCTGTTCATCGGTCATTCGGAAAGCCTGAACGGCGTGAGCGGGCAGTTCCAGCCGGTGCGCCCGGCCATCTATCGAAAGGAGCTGGCGGCATGACGGTGCCGATCAATCCCGCCGCGATCGACATCTTCCTGCAGCCGGGCGAGATTTATATCGGCGACCGCGGCACCCGCATCCGCACGGTTCTCGGCTCCTGCGTTTCAATCACCTTCTGGCATTCCCGTCTGCTGCTCGGCGGTATGTGCCACTACATGCTGCCCCGGCGCGGCACGGCACGCACGGGCGCGCCGGACGGCCGCTACGCGGACGAGGCCCTCGACCTGATCTTCGGCGAGATGCGGGCGGCCGGCACGCGGCCGCGCGAATACCAGGCGAAACTCTTCGGCGGCGGGCGCATGTTCGCCGCCGCCGACGGCCACGGCGCACTCGACATCGGCACGCGCAACATCGAAGCGGGACGGCGCCTGCTGCGCCGCCACCGCCTGGAGCCGGCCAGCGCGCACCTGGCCGGGGCCGGACACAGAAGCATCATCTTCGACGTGGCGAGCGGCGACGTCTGGGTGCGTCACATGGCCGAGCAGGCGAACCTGCGAAAAGCAGCCTGATCGGCGCGATCGAATGCGAACCGGAGGAAACCGTGCATAGCGAATGCAAAGGGAAATTCATGGCCGGCGCCGGCGTTACCGCCTATCGGCGCCACGGGCCGCGCCTCGTCCCCGGCGGGAGACGCGAGCGCGTCGGCGAAGGGCGGGACGGGACGGCGCACCGACGTCAGGACGTCATGTCCGGCTCCGGAGCGGACAGGTCGTGATGGGCGGCGAGATCAAGGTGCTGGTGGTCGACGATTCGGCTGTCGTGCGCCAAATGCTGAGTGCCGTCCTCGGCCGCGAACCCGGCATCCGCGTCATCGGCACGGCGCCCGATCCGCTCTTCGCGCTCGAGCGCATGCGCAAGGAGTGGCCGGACGTCATCACCCTGGATGTCGAGATGCCGCGCATGGACGGCGTCACCTTCCTGAAGAAGATCATGGCAGAGCGGCCGACGCCGGTGGTGATCTGCTCCTCGCTGACCCAGGCCGGCGCCGAGACGACCATGCAGGCGCTTGCGGCCGGCGCCGTCTCCGTCATCGCCAAGCCGACCCTCGGCCTGAAGGATTTCCTGCGCGAGTCGTCGAGCGACGTGGTGGCGGCGGTGCGTGCCGCCGCCGCCTCGCGGGTGCGCAACCTGGCGCCGCGACCGGCGGTGCGGGCCGCGGCCGAAAATGGCGGTGGCGCGCCCGCAGTCCACGCCATGGCCAAGACCACCGACAGCATCGTCGCCATCGGCACCTCCACCGGCGGCACCCAGGCGCTGGAGGCGGTGCTGACAGCGCTGCCGGCGACGGCGCCCGGCATCGTCATCGTCCAGCACATGCCGGAGAAATTCACCGCCTCCTTCGCCGAGCGCCTGAACGGCCTCTGCGAGATCGACGTGTTCGAGGCCAAGGACGGCCAGCGCGTCGTGCCGAGCCGCGCCCTCATCGCGCCGGGCGGCCGGCACATGCTGCTCAAGCGCAGCGGCGCGCAATACCACGTCGAGGTGGTCGACGGCCCGGTGGTCAACCGCCACCGCCCGTCGGTGGACGTGCTGTTCCGCTCGGTGGCGAAATTCGCCGGCGGCAACGCGCTGGGCGTGATCATGACCGGCATGGGCGACGACGGCGCGCGTGGCCTGAAGGAGATGCACGACGCTGGCGCCCGCACCATCGCCCAGGACGAGGAGACCTGCGTCGTCTACGGCATGCCGAAGGAGGCGGTCAAGCTGGGGGCGGTGGACCGCATCCTGCCGCTGCAGCACATCGCCGGGGCGATCCTGAAGTAGACCTCAGAGCGCGCGATTGGCAGATCGCGAGCCACAGCGGGAGGCGTCGCGCATCATCCGACGCCCAGGATCCAGCCCTCGACACTGGCCACCGTGCGCTCGGGCGGTATCAGGTTCGGCTGCAAGTACCGGGCGAGCTGGACGGAATGCTCTCTTCAGATAACTGGCGCAGACGCTACGCAGTGCCGGACCGTGGGCAAAACCGTCGAAGGCGGCGTGTGCTGCGCGCCCCTCTTGACAGGGAGGCGAAGGACCCGGCTGCCGTCGCACCTGCCACCGCCGCAGAGACCCAGCGCGGCTATCATGCGCCGATCAGCGCGGCGGATCCGCGGGAACTCGAGCACGTGCCATGAAGATCGCCCTGATGTCCGACCTGCACTTATCGGTGCAGCCGCTGGCGGCGCCCGCCAACGCCGCCGACGTGGTGGTGCTGGCGGGCGACCTGCAGCGGCCGGCCGCCGCCATCGCCTGGGCACGCCAGTTCGGGCAGCCGACGCTGTTCGTCGCCGGCAACCACGAGTTCTATGGTGGCGATCTGGCCGGCACGATGCGCGAGCTGCGCGCGCACGCCGCTGGCAGCGCCGTGCGGGTGCTCGAACACGAGGTCTGGCTGCACGGCGGCGTGCGCTTCCTCGGCTGCACCTTGTGGTCCGACTATCGGCTGTTCGACACGCCCGAACAGCGCGAGCAGGGCCTGCAGCTGGCGCTCGGCCAGGTGCGTGACTTCTCGCGCATCCGCGTGGCGCCGGATTTTGCCGATGCGTTCACGCCGGCGGTGTCGCGGCTGCTGTTCGAGCGTGCCGTCGCTTGGCTGGAAAGCCAGTTTGCGCGCGCCCACGGCGGGCCGACCGTCGTGGTCACGCATTTCGCGCCGGCGCGCGGCAGCATTGCCGCACGCTTCGCCGGCTCGCCGCTGAATGCCTGTTTCGTGTCCGACCTGGAAGCGCAGATCCGCCGCTGGCAGCCGGCGCTGTGGCTGCACGGCCATGTGCACCACAGCTGCGACTACCGCATCGGCGCGACGCGCGTGCTGGCCAACCCGCGCGGTTATGCTCCCGGCGGCGTGGTCGAGAACCCGGCATTCGACATCGACTTGTGCATCGAGCTGGACTGAACATGAGCGCACCGCACTTCCTGGATGCAGCGATCGTCGAGCACATCGCCGAGGCGGTGGTCTTCGCCAACCGCGACGGCGTGATCGAACGCTGGAACAGCGCAGCGGCAGCGATGTTCGGCTTCAGCGCCGCCGAGGCCATCGGCCAGCGGCTGGACCTGATGATCCCCGAGCATCTGCGCGCCGCCCACTGGCGCGGCTTCGACGCGGCGATGCGCAGCGGCACGTTGCGCCTGAACGGCCACGCCACGCTGACCCGCGGGCTGCACGAGTCGGGGCGCAAGCTCTACGTCGAGATGAGCTTCGCGCTCGTGCGCGACGGCGCGGGCGCGGTCGTCGGGTCGGTGGCGGTGGCACGCGACGTCACCGAGCGGGTCGAGCGCGAGAAAGCGGCGCGCGCTGCCGCGCCGCCAGGCTGACGGTCGGCGGCTACTGCAGGCTCACCGGCAACGACGCAAAACCGCTGGCCGGGAAGCTCGCGCGCTGCGCGGCGGGCCCGGCAGCGAGTTCGATCGCACGCGTGCTTGCCAACAGCGCCTGCATCAGCACACGCAGTTCGAGCCGCGCCAGTGGTGCCCCGGGGCAGACATGCACCCCGGCGCCATAGAGCAGGTTGTTGCCGGCATTGCGCGCAGGGTCGAAGGCATCGGGGTCGCCGAACACGGCCTCGTCGCGATTGGCCGCCGCCCAGATCAGCGTCAGGCGCTCGCCGGCGTCGAGCCGGCGGCCACCAATCTCGACCGGGCAGGTAGTGACACGGCGGTTGGCGATCAGCGGCGGGTGGATGCGCAGGATCTCGTCGATGGCCGCCGGCAGTTTGCCAGGCTGCCGGCGCAGCTCGTCCTGCAGCACCGGATGCGTGGCCAGGTAGTGCAGCAGGATGCCGACGCTCGCGGCGATCGTGCCCAGCTCGCCGACCGTCCAGTTGCGCACGATGCTGACGATCTCCTCGTCGCTCAGCGCGCGACCGTGGATGCGCTCGCCCAGCAGCCGGCTGGTCACGTCGTCGGCCGTCGCTTCGCCCGCATCGCGCCGCTGCACCAGTTGCTGCTTGATGTAGCCGTCGAACTCGAGCGCGATCTGCGCCATCGCCGAACGGTCGCCGGCACGCGTGGCGCGGTGGTTGTCGGCGATCCACTGGCGCAGCGGCTCGTGCAGGCTCTCGGGCCAGCCCATGAACGCACACTGGATGCGCAGCGCGAACGGCTGGGCGACGCCGGCCATCGCGTCGAACGGGGCGCCGCGCGGCTGAGCAGCGATCAGCACATCGGCGATCGCCTGGCACGCGGGCTCGAAGTCGGCCATGCGCTCGGCGCTGAAATAGCGCTCGATGATGCGGCGGTACGGCGTGTGTTCCGGCGGGTCCATCGCGTTCGGAATCGACAGGTGGTTCGACGCGGCATTGCTGAAACTCACCGGGTCGTGCAGCACGCGCATCAGGTCGGCATGCCGGAACAGCGACCACCACAGATAGTCGCTGCGCGCCATCGCGCAGCGCCGGCGCATCACATCGTAGGCGGTGATCTGGTCGTTCAGCACTTCCGGCGACGCCGGATTCCAGTCGGTCGGTGGGGCGGCGCTCATCGATGTCCTCGCTGTCTTCGGGGCTGACATGGTGGACATCATCGCTGCAGCACGGGCCTCGACGCAACGCTGCCCGCTGCAGCGTCTGCGCTGGCGTCGAGGTCGCCTCAGGACTCGAGCGGAGGACGGAGCCTCGCGCGGACTTTCGGGTCGACCTGAAGCCTGGCCCTGCATGCGACCCGACACTTTTCAGCGCAATTCCGTACCCCGAGAGACAGACCAGGGTGTCTGACGACTCCCCCGATCGACCTCGACAGGCACCAATCGCTTGGGGAAGCCCCTGCTCCCACTCAGTCATCAGCAGCTTCGGTAAGTCATTGATCGGCTTGATGCAGAAGCCGCAACGCCTTCACGCTTACCGTCAGAACTACCGTCATTCTGTGCGGGATCCCCGAGTACAGCCTTCACCATCTATGTGCGCGTGACGCTGGATGACAGAAACGTTCGCCATGACGATCTCCGATCGAGAGCAACCAGCCGGATCCCGGTCCGGGTTCCCTGACAACTGATCCTCTCGCTCGGACTCCCTTGCTCCCGCCCACGGGCGGGCGGGGGGTGGGCATGGCCCCTTCCTTCACGGGAAGGGGTTGGGGATGGGTGGTGTTCTTCAGCAGCCGAAGCAGTGAGCCGGTTTCCCGGCCCACCGCTTGAAGATCCCCCCACAAGTCCCCCTCACTGGTTGACGGGGGCGCGTGGGGGGAGCGCGGTGGGACGACTGGCGCACGGGCTGCCTACTCCACGCGGCCGGCGCGGCGTCGCGGCCGATGTGCCACCGAGCGCAGCGAATGGCGTGGCGGTCGAGCCGCTACGAGCACTTCAACGCATTCGGTCCTCAGCGGCCCGGCTTCGGGCTTGGCGGGTGCCCGGGGTGGCGATCTGGCCGGCGCCGGACCGAGCGCAGCGACCTGCAAGCCGGTCAGTTCGCCAAGCGGGCCTCGTTCACGCGCAGCGTGAAGGAATCAGGGCCCGCGATCCCCGGGCACGGGAAAGGGCCGCCGCGTGTCTCGGCCGGCTCGGCCGGCCTGACCGTGTTGCGTCAGGGATGGAAGCCCGTCAGGGGCGAGACGCCGGTACCCCGGTGGCTCGACGCGCAGCGCGACAGCCCGGCCCTGCGCAGCGGGGAGACGCCATGGCCTACAGGGACCTGGCAGCCGCAGCGCCGCCTGCACATCAATCACTCGATGCCACGCGTCTGGCACCAACCTGGTGGAACAACGTCACCTCACCCGGAGGCAGTACGATGAATTCGACGTATCCGCCAGGGAGAGGCGAATGGGCATCGACAACAACGACAACGGTCGCTCGGTCGCCATGTACTGGGATTTCGAGAACCTGCACGCCGGCGTGCTCGAGTCCAGGTACGGCGAAGGCGCCTACGCCAAGCAGGACAACCGCTTCAAGCCCCAGGAGCCGCTGGTCGACGTGCAGGCGCTTGTCGAACTCGGCGCGTCCTTCGGCCCGGTCGCCATCAACCGCGCCTACGGCAACTGGCAGTTCTTCGGCCGCTACCGCGACGCCCTGCTCCAGAACGCCGTCGAGCTGATCCAGCTGTTCCCGCCCGGCGCATCGGCGAAGAACGGCGCCGACATCAAGCTCTGCCTCGACGCCACCGAGGACATCAGCCGCTTCGCCCACGTTGGCACCGTCATCATCGGCGGCGACAGCGACTACATGCCCGCCGGGCGTCGGGTGGCCATGATCGTGGCCGCCATCGTGGTCGTGACCGTGGTCGTGACCGTGATGATGGTGCTCGTGACCGTGCTGGCCGCCGTGCTTCGCATGCGCCTGCTGGTCCATCGCGTCAGCCTCCGTGGGTGTCGTGGTCATGCCCCTGCCGACCCTACATGGTGTGGCGCCCGTGGGCGCAGTGGCCGTGGACGAGGTGCATCAGCGGGCAGGCCAGCAGCAGTAGGTACGGCCACAGGCCGGCCACATGGCCCCAGTGCTCCCGCAGCAGGTAGAACGCCACGATCAGCGCCACCATCAGCAGCGCCACGGTCAGCGGCCTGCGGCTCTGCGGTGCCCGATGGGCACCGGTGTCATCGATGGAATGGTTCATGAGCGGCTCCTCGATCCGTCGGGCATCGGTGATGCCTGGACGGGATGTGTCGACGATGGACCTTGTCCCTGTGTGAAGGTCAAGCGCTTCCGGGCTCTGCACTCAGCGGCTCGGCGTCCGGCTAAGTTCGTCGTGCTTGGCACGGATGGCTGGCGGCCACTGCGCCTTGATCCACGAGAGCACGGCGACGATCTCCGCGTCGCTGAGCACGCCCTCGTAGGCCGGCATGGCCGATGCGTAGTCCTTCAGGTTCGCGGCCCTGGCCACGCCCAGCTTGGTGATGCGGAACAGCACTTCGTCCGGGTGGTGCCAGGTGTGCCCACTGGCGTCGCGCGGCGGCGCCGGCAACCGGCCGTCGGGGCCGCGCTCGCGCCAGTTGGGCTGGCCTTCCAGCCGCACCCCATGGCAGGACGCGCACTGCGCCGCATGGATCTTCTGCCCGAGCGCGATGACAGCCGCATCGTCCGGCCGCAGGCGAACCGCTGCCTCCGCGCCGCCGTCGGCGCTCCAGAAGCGGAAGCCACCAACCACGGCCACGACGGCAGCGACCGCGATGAGCGCCGCCCTGATCCAGGACTTCCTGGCCGCCGGCATCCCTCAGGGACGGACCGCCGGCGGGCCCATGCGGTCCATCATCGTCTGCATCATGGACTGCATCATCTCCATGCGCTTCTCCATCATCTGCTGGCGCGTGGCCATGTCCATCGGCGCGCTCGCCGCGCTAGCCGGGCCCATGCCCCGCATGCCACCCATGCCCATGCCGCCCATGCCGCCGGGATCCATGCCACCCATCATCGACATGCCCTCCTGCATCAGCTTCATGTGCTCGGCCATCAAGGCCTGCCGATCCTGCGGCGTGGTCGCGCGCGCCATCTTCTCGTGCATCTCGCGCATCTTGCCCATATGCGCATCCATCATCGCCATGCGGTCGGCGGGCGCCGCTGCTGCCGCCGGTGCGCCCGGCGGGTGATGGGCTGTATGGTCCGGGCCACCGAGGCCCGCCAGGTTCTGCGCGCAGGCGGCGAGCGTGAAGGCCGGCAAGGCGGCCAGTGACATCGAACGGATGATTGCCATGATCGATCTCCTGCCGAAACGGGTTTGATGTGAGTGACCGTCCGGCGACGGCGGATCCTCCGCGCCCCGGTCATCGCCGGGGGCGGCAAGGGCGTGGGGCGCCGGACACGCGGGCTCCGCCCGCGGCCGCATCGCCCCGGACCAGGGGCTACAGCGTCAGCCTCAGGAAGGCGATGGCCACCGGCGCGGCCGGTGGAGACGGCGCCGCAAGGGGATGCCAGCGCGGGTCGAGTCGACCCGGCACGAAGGCCGGCCAGCCCGCCAGGGCCGCCGGCGGGAACAGGCTCGGGTCCGCAGCGCCCTCGCCCTTCGATGGCTGCGGCTTCGCCACGATGTGCTGCTCGGCTTCGCAGAACTCCGCACAGACCTCCTGCGCCGCATCGGACCCCTGCGCTGGATGAGCGTTGGAAGGCTCGTGTGCATCGCGGTGGGCCGCGCCTTCGCCTGCGTGCCCATGGGTATCCACGCGCGTTGGCCGGCTGGTCGGCGGGCTGGACCAGACAGGCATTGGCCCAGCTCGCGAATACCGCGAACAGCCACACGAACAGCATCGCCGACGCGATGCGGCGGGGCCGGTGGAGGTGCATCAACAGGCGCATGGGGCACGGGCGACCGACCCGACGGGGTCGGTCTCACGCATGCTACGCAGCACCGTACCCGCCGGATTGACGCAAGGCAAGTGCCGGCGCATGCGTGCCCTCAGGAACTCGCACACGAGGGCCCTCGCAGCAGCCGCTGCGGCCGAAGATCCACGGGCCCTTTGTCGCACGGCTACTTTGCTACCTCGATAAGGGTCACGACATAGCCGCTGCCGGCCTTCTCGGCCCGGAACTTCACCTTGTCGCCGACCTTGACCTTGTCCAGCAGCGCAGGCTCCTTGACCTGGAAGACCATCGTCATGCCGGGCATGTGGAGGTTCTGGATCTCGCCGTGCTTGAGGGTCAGCTTGCCGGCCTCCTTGTCGATCTTGCGCACCTCGCCATCGGCCATGTCGGCGCTGTTCGCCGCGGCCTTCGCCGTGCTGGCGGCGTGATGCGCGGAGTGGTCGTCTGCCTTCTGCTGTGCCAGGGCGGGACCGGTCAGCAGGGCCGAAGCCAGGAATGCGAGAGCGAAAGATTTCATGTGAGGACTCCGTGATAAATGGGTGGGGGGTTGAGTCGGAGGAAACGGGATGAGCTGCCGCCAGGATGCGGTCAGGCTGCGCTGACGTTGATGGTGCCGACCATGCCCGCCGAGTAGTGGCCGGCGATCAGGCAGGCGAACTCGAAGGTGCCGGCGCGGTTGAAGGTCCAGACGATCTCGCCGGTCTTGCCCGGCGCCACATGGGCCATGTAGGGCTCGTCGTGCTCCATGTTCGGGAACTTGATCATCAGCTCGGCGTGCTTCGCGTTCTCTGCCTTGGTGCCGATCACGAACTCGTGCATCTGCTTGCCGCTGTTCTGGACGCGGAAGCGCAGGGTTTCGCCTCGGCGTACGTCGATGCGATCAGGCGTGAACCGCATGTCATCGCCCATGCGGACGTCGATGGTGCGCTTCGCGGCCCGGGCCTCGCCGGCGATGCCCCAGTCCTTCTGCTCCTTGCGGACAGGGCTGGCCTTCTTGGCGTGGTCCTGGTCGCCATGGGCGCGGGCGAGACCGGAGAGGCCCGAGAGACCGAGCCCCAGTGCCGAGGCGGTGAGGAGAAACTGACGCTTGCTGGTGTGCATGGGTGGATCCTTGTCGTTGGGTGAATGTCGGGAATGCGGTGGGTGGATGCGGCGCTCAGTGGCTGCCGTGTCCGCCCGAGGGCTTGCGGACCTTGACCTCGACGTCCTGCGCGGGTCGGGAGACCGCGGGCATCGACTCGGGCTCCGGGCTCGCTTCGGCCTTGAAGCGCGCCGGATCGGGCAGGCTGCCGGTGAACTCGTACGCCACGGTGCCGGGCGGGTGCCGGTACCAGCCGGGATCGCCGTAGTCGCCTCGCTTCTGGTCCTTGCGGACCTTGACGACGCTGAACATGCCGCCCATGCCCACCGCGCCGAACGGGCCCTGGCCGGCCATCATCGGCGCGGTGTTGTCGGGCAGCGGCATCTCCATCTCGGTCATGTCCTTCATGCCGCGCTCGCCCATCACCATATAGTCGGGGATCAGCTTGGTGATCTGGCGTGCGACGCCCGAGTGGTCCACGCCGATCATCGTCGGCACGTCGTGGCCCATCGCGTTCATCGTGTGGTGGCTCTTGTGGCAGTGGAAGGCCCAATCGCCTTCCTCGTCGGCCAGGAAGTCCATCTGCCGCATCTGCCCCACCGCGATGTCGGCGGTGATCTCGTACTGCCGCGCGCTCTTGGGCGTGGGCCCGCCATCGGTGCCGGTGATCAGGAACTCGTGGCCGTGCAGGTGGATAGGGTGGTTGGTCATCGTCAGGTTGCCCACTCGGATACGCACCTTGTCCATGTGGCGCACCACCAACGGG
>JADYYZ010000546.1 GCA_020853405.1 Acetobacteraceae bacterium | reverse complement strand
GTTTTGGGGCGCGGGGTTTTGGGGCGCAAGGTTCCGGGCGTGTGATCGCGGTCACACCTGCGATCGCCGAGGCCGTGCACGCTGGGCCTTGCCCGCGCCCAGGCGGGCAACCCCGTTGCTGTGGCGCAACGTCATGAACCAGTGGCTTTCACATCCGGCGGGCGAACGATTAACATCGCGGGTGATGCCAGCGCCCCTCGCCTGCCCTGCCTGCGGCATGCCACGCGCCAGCCCCGACCTGGCCTGCGCGCAGTGCGGCGCGCCGGCCGTTGGCACCGACGCGGCGCGCAAGTCGGTCGCCGTGCTGTTCGCCGACATCGCCGGCTCGACCAGCCTGATCGAGGGCCAGGACCCCGAGACCGCGCACGCCCTGCTGCGCCCCGCGCTCGACCTGGTGGCTGCCTGCGTGCGCCGCTTCGGCGGCACCGTGAACCGCGTCACCGGCGATGGCGTGATGGCGCTGTTCGGCGCGCCCTCGGCCATGGAGGACCATGTGCTGGCCGCCTGCTGTGCGGCGGTGGCGATGCAGGCGGAGCTGCCCGACGCGGCGCCCGGCATCGGCCTGCGCGTCGGCCTGCACGCCGGCGAGGTGCTGGTGCACGCACTGCACGCCGATGGCGCCTCGGGCCTCGATGCCGCCGGCGATGCCGTGCACCTGGCAGCACGACTGCAACAGGCGGCCGAGCCGGGGAAGATCCTGCTCAGCGGCACGGCGGCACGCGCCGCGGGTGCGCGCGTCACGGCACTTTCCCTGCCGCCGATGCGGCTCCGCGGCATCACTGCGCCGGTCGCCGCCAGCGAACTGACCGCGGTCGCCCCGGAACTGACGCGCCTGGAAGCAGCCGGCGCGGCAACGCTTGCCCCCTTCGTCGGCCGCAGCAGGGAACTCGCGATCCTTGCCGAGGCAATGGACGCGGCGGTTGCCTGCCGGGGCAGCGCGATCGCGCTTTCCGGCGAGGCAGGCATCGGCAAGTCGCGCCTGGTCCGGGAATTCTCCCGCCAGGGGCCAGCCGAACTCGCGGTGCACGAGGCGACCTGCCGGCGCTGGCGCGAAGCGGTCGGGTTCCACCCGCTGCGCCCGCTGCTGCGCAGGATGCTGCTGCTGGATGCCGCAACGCCCGCGGCCGAGGCGCAGGCGCGCATCGGTGCGATGCAGGCGGCGTGGCCCGAACCGCTTCGCGATGCCGATGCCCTGGCCGCCGTGCTCGATCTGCCGGCGGCCGGCCCCTGGCGCACGCTGGACCCGAAGGCGCGGCGGCGGCGCATGATCCTCGTGACGGTCGAGATGCTCACCCGCCTTGCCGAGGCCGGGCCTGTGCTGCTGGCGGTCGATGACCTGCACTGGGCCGACGCGGAGACACTTTCGGTTCTGGCGGCGCTTGCCGATCGGCTATGCACGCTTCCGATGCTGCTGGTGCTGAGCTGGCGGCCGGATTTCGAGGATCCGCTGGTTCAGAACCCGACGGTGCGCGTGCTGGCGCTGGGGTCGCTGGATCAGAGCGATGCCACCGATCTTGCCGCCCGCCTGCTGGCCGGGACGGACCCGGCCGAGGCAGCGCTGCTGGCCCGGCGGGCTGCCGGCAATCCGCTGTTCATCGAAACCCAGGCCGCCGCCCGGCGCGAACAGGGCACCGCCGCGCCGCTACCCGACAGCGTGCGGGCGCTGCTTGGCGCGCGCATCGACCGCGCCGGCGTGTACGAGAAGCGGCTGATCGAGGCGATGGCGACGCACGGCGAGCCCGCCCCCATCGAGCTGATCGCGGAGCTCGCCGAACTGCCGGTGAACAATGCCGCCGAGGCCGCGGCGACATTGACCGCCCGCCGCCTTGCGGTGGCCGAGGGCGTGGGCGCTGCTGCCGAGCTTGCCTGCGCGCACCCGCTGATCCAGGAGGTGACGTATGCCGACATGACGCGGGCGCGGCGGCGCGTGCAGCATGCGCGGAGCCTGCACGTTCTGGAACGCCGCGCCGGCGAGGCGGTGGAACCGCTGGCCGAGACGCTGGCCCGCCATGCGCGGATTGCCGAGGATTCCCCCCGGCTGGTGCGGTTCGCGCGCATGGCAGGCCGGCGGGCGGCGGCGCGCGATGCCAACACCGAGGCGGTGGGCTTCTTCAACGACGCGCTGGAGGCGCTGGCCAGGTTGCCGGGCGCCGACCCCGCGCTTGCGGTCGATCTGCGCTTCGATGTGCGCGATCCCCTGTTCCGCCTTGGCCGCACCGCCGAGGTGCGGACGCGGCTGGAGGAAGCGAGCCGTTTCGCCGATGGTCTGGGCGATCCGGTGCGCCAGGGCCAGCTTGCCATCCTTCTCAGCCACATCACCTGGCTTTCCGGCGATCACGCCGCGTCGGAGGCGGCGGCCGATCGTGCCGCGGCGATCGGCGCGGCGCGCAACGACACCGCCCTTGCCGTGCGCGCGACGTTCCAGCACGCCTCGATCGCGCTCGCACGCGGCCAGCATGGCCGTGCCGCGGACCAGTTCGCCGAGGTCGCCGCGCGCCATGGCGAGGTGGCGCCGGCCAATCGCTACGGCGTCGATGCGCCGCTGGCGGTGATCGCGCTCTGCTACGGCGCCCGCGCGCTGATCGATGCCGGCCGGCTGGAGGAGGCATCGGCCCGCGTGGAGCAGGCGGAGGCGCTGGCACTCAAGGTCAACAAGCCCTGGACAACGGCGTTCGCGCGCGTCACGCGCGGCCATTGGCTGGATGCGTCGGGTGAGTCGGACAAGGCGGTTCCGATGCTGGAGGAGGCGGTGCGTCTGGGCGAGGCGGCCGAGGCGCCGCTGCTGGAGCCGGTGACCACCCTGTTCCTGGGCACGGCCCTTCTTCATGCCGGCCAGGCCCAGGATGCGCGGCGCGTGCTGGAGCGGTCGGTGGCGAGCGGGCAGAGGATCGGGTTCGCGTTCTGTCAGCCGCTGCGCCTGGCGCGGCTGGGCGCGGCGCTGGCGGCCTGCGGCGAGGCGGCGGCGGCCGCGGCCACGATCGCCGAGGCGCGGGCGATGGCAGCCCGCCAGGGAGAGGTCACCTGATATCATCGGTCAGATAGTCTGACCGATGATATCGGTCCTGGCTGGCCCTCAGGCGCCGGGCGCCGCCTCCGGCGGCTTGGCTCGCCGCACCGACGGCGGGCCGCATTCGCGGCCTCGGAACGAGTCAAAAACTCGTGCCGCCGGTATGATGCGCGCGGCACACGCCGCCGCTGCCTCGTGGCAGGATATCCGCGGCCGTGCCGGGATGCCTACATGCCGAGAAACGCCGAGCGGATCGCGTCGTCGTTGACCAGGTTCTCGGCAAGGTCGCTGCGGGCGGTATTACCCTTCTCGAGAACGTAGGCGCGCCGCGCGATGCGCAGCGCCTGGCGCGCGTTCTGCTCGACCAGCAGGACACTGGTGCCACGGGCGTTGATGGCGACGATATGGTCGAACAGCTCGCGCACCAGCATCGGTGCGAGACCAAGCGAGGGTTCGTCGAGGATCAGCAGTTTCGGCCGGCTCATCAGCGCCCGCGCGATCGCCAGCATCTGCTGCTCGCCGCCGCTCATCAGGCCGCCGAGCTGGTCCCTGCGTTCGGCGAGGCGGGGAAACATGGTGAACATCTCGTCGATCGCGGCGTCACGCTCGGCCTTGTGGCGCCGCGTATAGCCGCCCATCAGCAGGTTCTCGCGCACCGACATCTGCGGCATGATGAGCCGGCCTTCCGGGCACAGCGCGACGCCCAGGGGAACCATCTCGTGGCACTCCGCGCGCGTCACGTCCCTGCCGTCGAAGTGGATCGTGCCGTGCTGCGGGCGCAGCGCGCCGGCGATCATCCTGACCGTCGTCGATTTGCCGGCACCGTTGGCACCGAGAAGCGCGACGATCTCGCCCGCGCCGACGGTCAGGCTGACGTCGCGGACCGCCATCGCCCCCGCATAGGCATAGGCGAGCTGCCGCACCTCCAGCATCGCGTCAGTCGACGTGCCAGGGCGCGGGGCAGCTTCCCTCGCGGGCAAGCTCGTCCCACACGTTGCAGGCGTTCACGAGGGCCGGTCCGCCGCACGCAAGCATGACGTAGGAAAGGCCCTCGGCGATCTTGGCGGCAGTCGCGCCCATCGCGAACGCGCGTTGCAGGTGAAGCCGCATGCCCGCCCGCGAGTGCCGTGCGGCATGCGCGGTGATCAGCGCGATCTCGACCACGGCCGCCGGCAGGCTACCGCGCGCGACCTCGACGATCCGGCCGTAGCGGCTGCCGATCTCGTCGGCATCGACCCAGCGCGACCACGCTTTCGAGAACTCCATGGCGGGAAGGGCCTCGGCGGCCCCGGCGACGGCCATGCAGTCCTGGATCTGGGCGCGCGTCAGGCCGGCTTCCTCGGCACGCGGCATATGGTGATCGCCATAGGCCTCGCGGGCTGCGACCAGCAGCACGAGCCACACCACCTCGCGCTCGAAATAGGTAAACGAGCGTTCGAGCAGGGTGAGTTCGTGATAGTACCGGTCATACGCCTCCATCAGCGGGGCGTCGTGGGCACAGAGCATCCGGTGATACGGCAGGAGATAGCCGCGCGTCGCCTCCGCGGTGCGCAACGCTTCCGCGCCGCGCGCGCGACGCTCCTCCGGCGAGGTCGTTGGCCGTGCAATGAATGTCATTCGTCCGTTCCAAGATATGCCGTGATCACGGCGGGGTTTCGCGTCACCTCCTCGGGCGTGCCGCGGGCGATGAGCCGGCCCGTCTCGAGCACCATGACGGTGTCCGACACCTGCATGACCGCACTCATGTCATGCTCGACAAGCAGCACGGTCGCGCCGGCGCTGCGTATGCGGCGCAGGATCTCGACCATCTCGAGCGTCTCCGTGTGGTTCAACCCGGCGCAGGGCTCGTCGGCCAGCAGCAGCGATGGCCGCGCCGCGACCGCGCGTGCGACCTCGAGCCTGCGCAGCTGCCCGACGGTCAGTTCGCGCGCCTCCTGGTCATGGAGGTCCTGGAGCCCCGCGAGACCGAGGGCATGGCTGGTGACGGCCTCGACATCGCGCGGGCCGGTCCGCCCGAACAGCGCCCCGATGCGCACGTTCTCGCGCACGGTCATGCCCGGAAAGGGTTTCGCGATCTGGAATGCGCGTGCGATGCCGAGGTGGGAGATCGCCTCGGGCGCGAGCGCGGTGATCTCGCGGCCGTCGAAGACGACGCTGCCGGTGTCGGGCGGCAGATAGCCGGTAAGCAGGTTGAACAGCGTCGATTTCCCGGCGCCGTTGGGGCCGATCAGGCTGCAGATGGCGCCGCGTTCGACCGCGAGCGTGACATCCTGGACCGCCCTGACACCGCGGAACGCCTTGCTCAGGTTCGCAACCTGAAGGATGTGATCGCTCATCCCCCGGCGTCCAGGCGCCGCCGGCGCAGATTGAGCCGGGTGGCATCGTAGATGCCGATGATCCCGTTCGGTGCCGCGAGCACCAGCACCGCCAGAAGCAGGCCGGTGACGAACATGTGGATGTCGAGCAGTTCGCCAAGCACGACCTGCGTCACATAGGTCATCACCGCCGCCCCGAGGATCGGGCCGGCGATCGTGCCCATGCCGCCAAGAAGCGAGTAGACGATGACGTTCAGGTTGAAGTCGTTGCGGTAGACCGAATTCGCGGTGATGTAGCCGAGATTCTGGGCGTAGATTACGCCGATCATCGCCGTCAGCGTCGCCGAGATGACGAAGGTCACGATCTTGTAGCGGGTCGTCGGCACGCCCAGCATGCGCGCCGTGTCCTCGTCCTCGCGGATGGCGATCAGCCCGTAGCCGATCCGGCTGTAGCGTATGCCGATGGCAATGACCGTGATCGCAACCGCACCAACCAGCAGCGCCCAGTAGTAGAACCGCTCGGGCGGGACGCTGCCGGGAACGATGTCGAGGAGATTGAGGCCGATCGCGCCGTGCAGCCAGTCGATGTTGCTCACCAGCTCGAAGCACACCTGGCTGACACCCAGCATCGCGATCGCGAAATAGATCCCCCGAAGCCTGAGGATCGGCCACGCGATCGCCAGTGCCAGCAGCGCGTTGACCAGGGCGGCGACGGCAAGGCTCACCAGGAAGGCGAGCCATGCCGGAGACTGCCCCATCGCCACCTGCGTCAGCGCGGCCGCGAAGGCGCCGGTTCCGACAAAGGCGGCATTGCCGAAGCTCCAGTAGCCGGAGAACCCGCCCAGAATGGTCCAGGCGACGCCGAGGCCCACGGCAAGCAGGAACAGCTGCCCGACCCGCACGCTGTAGGGGGCGAGGAAGACGGGAAGGATCGCAAGCAGGGCTGCCGCCGCGAGCGTCAGGCCAAGCGCGATGAACGCCGGTCGGGGTGCGACCAGCATCGCTACCGGGAACCCCGGAAACTGTGGCCGAGCAGCCCGGCTGGGCGGGCGATCAGCATCAGCACCAGCAGCAGGAACATCATCGCGTTGGGGAAGGCGCCGCCGACCAGCTGGGCGGTCGTGGTGTTGACGACACCGAGGATCAGGCCGCCCACCAGCGCACCGGCCGGGCTGCCGACGCCACCCAGGGTGACGACGACGAAGGCGTTGATCGTCCACAGCGTTTCGTCGGGCGGGGAGAACGGCACGACCAGGCCGATGACGACGCCGGCGGCACCGGCGAACGCCGCCGACACGCCCGACGTCAAGGCGAAGACGTGGCGGACATTGACGCCGCAGAGCGCGGCCGCGTGCTGCTGTTCGGCGGTCGCGCGGATCACCCTGCCGAGGGTCGAGTACCTGAGCATCGCGGCAAGCAGGCCGAGCAGGACGACGCTGACGACAAGTGCCGCGACGCGCGTCAGCCCGAGCGTGATGTCGCCGATCATCACCGAATCGAACGAGTATGACGGCGTGATCGCCTTGAAATCCGGCGAGTAGATCAGCACCAGCGCATTGCGGATCATCAGCGCGAAGCCGTAGGTCAGCAGCATCGAGGCAAGCAGGCTTGCCCGTTCGATCGCCCATTGCACGATGGCGCGCTGGACCAGGTAGCCGAACGCGAACAGCCCGGCCATGACTGCGGGCAGGGCAAGCAGCGGGTCGATGCCGAGACCGTACCAGATCGTCCAGGCGGCGTAGCCGCCGATCAGCACGAATGCGCCATGGCTGAGATTGAGGACGCCGAGCACCCCGAACAGCAGCGAGAACCCGACGGCCGCCAGCGAGAAAAGGCCGCCGAGGACCAGCCCGTCAGCGAGCGGCTGAAGCAGCAGCACCGGAGCCTACCATGACGCCCGCCTCGCCCACGCCCGCCGTGAACACGCCCGCTTCGCCCACGCCCGCCTTGAACACGCCCGCCTTGGTCACGCCCGCGTCGCTATCGCGCGCGCTTTGCCGCCCAGGTCGGGGCGGGATAGAGGCCGTTCGCGGTCTTCGATACCTCGGGGAAGACGATCTCCGGCCGCCCCTCCACGACCTGGCCGACCGTGCAGCCGAGCAGGATCGGATCGCCATCGCCCTCCG
>JADYYZ010000545.1 GCA_020853405.1 Acetobacteraceae bacterium | reverse complement strand
TGTCGCTGCTGGCGATGCTGGCAGCGCCCGAGCCGGGGGCGGCGCCGCTGGCAGTCGGGGTCGATACCCGCACCCGCGGCTTCGATGCCCACATGTTCCTCGATGCCGTCGCCGGCTTGCGTGGCCGCGACGACCTTGCTGTCGACCTCATCTTCCTCGATGCCGAGGACGCGGTGCTGCTGCGCCGCTACACCGAGACCCGCCGCCGCCACCCGCTGGCCGGGCGCGGCGGCCTGGCCGAGGGCATCGCCAAGGAACGCGCCCGCATGCAGGGCGTCGCCGAGGCGGCCGACGTGGTGCTGGACACCTCGGCGATGCCGGTCGGCGAGCTGCGGGCACTGGTCGAACGCCGCTGTGCGCTGACCGACCAGCAGGAATTGTCGATCGAACTGGTCAGTTTCGCGTTCCCCAGGGGCCTGCCGCGCGAGGCCGACATGGTGTTTGATGTGCGTTTCCTCAGGAATCCGTTCTATGTTCCCGAGTTGCGGCCGCTGACCGGACTTGACGCCCAGGTTGCCGCCTATGTCGCCGCGGACCCGGATTACGTCACGTTCCTGTCGCGCATGACCGGCCTGATCGCCCCCCTCTTGCCCCGCATGGTCAACGAGGGCAAGAAGTACCTGACGATCGCGGTCGGATGCACCGGGGGACAGCACCGGTCCGTGACAGTGGCGGAGCGCCTTGGACAGGACCTCGTCGCGGCAGGCTGGCAGGTGGTTGTGCGGCATCGTGAACTGGCGGTGCCGGCCCAGGCGCGCGCGCCGGCGGCGGCAACTGCCCGCCGCATCTGAAAGGACTTCGTGAACGGCGATGATCGGCATGGTGCTTGTCACGCATGGTCGGCTGGCCGAGGAACTGCGCCTGGCGATGGAGCATGTCGTGGGGCCGCAGCAGCACGTGGCGACGGTCTGCATCGGCGCCGAGGACGATATCGAACGCCGCCGCACCGACATCCAGGACGGCATCGAGACCGTCGACCAGGGCGATGGCGTGGTGGTGCTGACCGACATGTTCGGCGGCACCCCGTCGAACCTCGCGATCAGCATGATGGACCGGCCCGGCGTCGATGTGATCGCCGGCGTCAACCTGCCGATGCTGGTGAAGCTCGCCAGCGTGCGCGCCAGTGAACCGCTGGCCAAGGCGGTGGAATGCGCCGAGACCGCGGGACGGAAATACATCGCCGCGGCGAGTCACGTGCTGAACGGCCACGCCGCGCATGGCCGCTGCCAGTAGCGAAACCGAAAGCGGGCCTGAGAGTGCGCCGGCGGCGCCCGTGCCGGTGCCCGTATCGACGCACGTGCCGGCAGCCGCGCCGGCGCCTGCCGAGGTGCCCGCCGCCGAGGACGCCATCCTGCGGCGGTCGGTGCTGATCGTGAACCGTCGCGGCCTGCATGCCCGCGCCGCCGCCAAGTTCGTCAAGGAGGCAGAGCGGTTTTCCGCCTGCGTCAACGTTCGCAAGAACGGCAGCCTGGTCTCGGCGCGGTCGATCATGGGGCTGATGATGCTGGGGGCGGGTCCCGGCGCCACGCTGATGCTGGAGGCCGATGGCTGGGACGCGCGCGAGGCGCTGGAGGCGCTTTCGGCACTGGTCGAGGCCGGCTTCCATGAGCAGGACTGAGGTGGTGCGATTGTCCGGCGAGGCACCCGCCGAGCCGCCGCCCTTGCGCCGTCGCCGGCGCGTCCCCGAGGCCGCGTCGCCGGAACGGCCCGAGCGCCACTTCAAGGGGGTTGCGGTCAGCCCGGGCATCGCGATCGGTCCTGCCTTCGCCGCCCAGCAGCCGGCGCTGTCGATCGTCCGGCGCGAGATCAACGACTACGAGCGCGAGGACGAGCTGCACCGCTTCGACGAGGCGGTCGCCGCCTCGAAGAAGCAGCTCACCAAGCTGAAATCGCGGATCGCGCTGCTGCCACCCGACGCCGAGCGCGAGCTCGAGCCGCTGCTCGACGCCTATGTGCAGATGCTGGGGCCGTCGCGGCTGGTGCGCGGCGTCAGGAAGCGGGTCGAAGCCGGCCTGAACGCCGAAGGCGCGGTCGCCGACGAGACCGAGGCGCTGGCCGCCGCGATGGCCGAGGCGCCGGGCGATGCGCCCTCGCGCAAGCGCCGCACCGAGGAGGTGCGCGAGATCGGCGCGCGGCTCGCCCGCAACCTGGCCAAGGCGCCGTTCCGCAGTTTCGCGCATGTGCCCGCCGGCGGCGTGCTGCTGGCGGAAACCCTGACACCTGCCGATGCGGCGCTGCTCGATCCGGCGCGCATCGCCGGCGTTGCCGCCGGCGAAGGCGGCAGCGAGGGCCATACCGCGATCATGCTGCGTTCGCTCGGCATCCCGACCGTGCTGGGCGTGGAGGAGATCAGCACCCTCGCCCGGCCCGGCGACCACGCGGTGATCGACGGCAACGCCGGCACGGTCACGCTCAATCCCTCGCCCGAGCGGCTGGCGGCGGCGCGCCAGGCGCTGGCGGCCTATGCGCGCGAGAAGCAGCGGCTGGCCAAGCTCGCCCGGCTTGCCGCGGTGACGAAGGATGGCGAGCCGGTGGAGCTGCAGGCCAACCTGGAACTGCCGATCGAACTGCCGCTGGTCGCCCAGGCAGGCGCCCAGGGCATCGGGCTGCTGCGCAGCGAGTTCCTGTTCATGAACCGCGACGACGTGCCCGACGAGGACGCGCAGTACGACGCCTATTGCGAGATCGTCGAGGCGATGGGCGGCGACCCGGTGACCATCCGCGTCCTCGACTGGGGCGGCGAGAAGCAGATCGACAGCCTGACCGCGGCCGGGTTCGAGGCGGAGGCCGGCGCCAACCCGGCGCTCGGCCTGCGCGGCATCCGCGTGCTGCTGCGCCAGCCGGAGATCTTCGAGACCCAGCTCGGCGCCATCCTTCGCGCCGCCGCCCGCGGGCCGGTGAAAATCCTGCTGCCGATGGTGACCACGCCGTCCGAGGTGCGGGCGGCGCGCGAGGCACTGGAGCGCGTCGCCCGCCGCCTGCGCCGGCGCGGCGCCAGCATCCCCGACCCGCTGCCGCCGCTGGGCGCGATGATCGAGACCCCGGGCGCGGCGCTGGCCGCTGATGCGCTGGCGCTGGAGGCGGATTTCTTCGCCATCGGCACCAACGACCTCGCCATGTATGCGCTGGCGGTCGACCGCGCCCATGCTGTGGTCGCACCGCTCTATGATCCGCTGCACCCGGCGGTGCTGCGCCTGATCCAGTTCGCGACCGAGGCAGCGCTCAGGCTGCGCATGCCGGTTTCGGTCTGTGGCGAGATCGCCGGCGACCCGCGCTTCACGCCGCTGCTGCTCGGGCTTGGCCTGCGCACGCTGTCGATGGGCGCGGCCAACATCCCGCGCGTGAAGCAGGCGGTGCGGGCGCTGGAGATCGACGCCGCCGCAAGGCTCGCCAGGCGCGTGATGGAACAGAGCGACCCCGCGCGCATCACCGAACTGGTGGAGGGGTTCGGGCGCGAGGGCTGAGAGCCCCGCCACCCCGCCGCATTTTGCCGCCCGCCCTCACTGTGCTAGGTCGCCGCGCCCGTTCCAGGAGCCCGAAGATGCCCGATGCCGCCCCCAAGGCCCTCTCCGATCACGCCGTTGCCGACCTGTCGCTTGCCGGCTGGGGCCGCAAGGAGATCGACATCGCCGAGACCGAGATGCCCGGCCTGATGGCGGTGCGCGCCGAATACGGCGCGGCAAGGCCGCTCAAGGGCGCGCGCATCGCAGGCTCCCTGCACATGACGATCCAGACCGCGGTGCTGATCGAGACGCTCGCGCATCTCGGCGCCGAAGTGCGCTGGGCCAGCTGCAACATCTTCTCGACCCAGGACCACGCCGCCGCCGCGATCGCCGCGCGTGGCATCCCGGTGTTCGCGAAGAAGGGGGAATCGCTGGTCGAGTACTGGGACTACGCGCGGCGGATCTTCGACTGGCACGACGGCGGCGTGCCGAACATGATCCTCGACGACGGCGGCGATGCGACGCTGCTGGTCCATCTCGGGCTGCGCGCCGAGCAGGGTGACCGCGGCTTCCTTTCCAGCCCCGGCAACGAGGAGGAGGAGGTGCTGTTCGCGCTGATCACGGACA
>JADYYZ010000544.1 GCA_020853405.1 Acetobacteraceae bacterium | reverse complement strand
CGCAGGTTGGCGGCCCGCCAGCGGTCGGCGAAGGTCTGGCCGGACTCCACGATCTCCCACAACGGCGCCAGGTACTTCGCCTCGTCCTCACCCTCGGGGTTGCGCCGGGCACGCGCGCGCAACCCCTGCTCCGAGATCGTCAGCACGTCGCGGGCGAGCTCGCGCGCGGTGCGGCCGCACCAGGGCGCGGAAAGACCCATGCGCGGCACCGTCTCGCGCAGGGAAAAGATGTCGCGGGAGCACTTGTCGTGCACCAGCGCCCAGGCCGCCTTCTGCGCCGCGTCGTCATACAGCAGCCCGACCCAGAACGCCGGCAGCGCGGCCAGCATCGCGGGCGGGCCGGCATCGGCACCGCGCATCTCCAGGAACTTCTTCAGCCGCACCTCGGTGAACACCGTCGTCATGTGGTCGGCGAAGTCGCCGATGGTGGGCAGCTCGCCCTCGAACCCCTCCAGCCTGCCCGCCATGTAGTCGCGGAAGGATCTGCCGGCGACGTCGTGATAGGTGCCGTCGCGATAGATGAAGTACATCGGCACGTCGATCAGCCATTCGACATAGCGCTCGAAGCCGAAGCCCGGCTCGAACACCACGCGCGGGATGCCGGTGCGGTCAGGATCGGTGTCGGTCCAGACCTGGCTCCGCCAGCTGGCATAGCCGGTATCCGCGCCTTCCTTGAACGGGCTGTTGGCGAACAGCGCGGTGGCGATCGGCTGCAGCGCCAGCGACAGGCGGAGTTTCTCCACCATGTCGGCTTCCGATTCGAAATCGAGGTTCACCTGCACCGTCGAGGTGCGCAGCATCATGTCCAGCCCCTGGCCGCCGACGGTCGGCATGTAGCGGCGCATGATCGCGTAGCGGCCCTTCGGCATCCAGTGCATGTCGGCCCGCCGGGCGGTCGGGTGGAAGCCGAGCATGGCGAAATCGACGCCCAGCCGGTCGGCGATCGGCTTCACCTCGGCGAAATGGCGGTCGAGTTCGGCCCGGGTGTCGTGCAGCGTCGCCAGCGGCGCGCCGGAAAGCTCGAACTGGCCGGCCGGCTCCAGGCTGACACTGGCCAGGCCACGGGAAAGGCCGATGACGTTGCCGCGGTCGAGGATCGGCTCCCAGCCATTGGCGGCGAGGCCCTCCAGCAGCGGCCGTATCACGCCTTCGTATGTGGGTGGCGCGAAATCGTGCAGCCGGAAGGGGAACTTCTCGTGCTCGGTGCCGATCCGCCAGTCGGCGCGCGGCTTGCAGCCCGAGGCGATATAGTCGGCCATCTGGGCGATGCTGGTCACCGATGTGGTGTCGGCCGCGCCGGGGTTGGACATCTCGCGAACTCCTTCGAAGCCGGCGCCAGTAATGGTCAGCGCCAGTCGCCCAGCCGGGCCTGAACCAGGGCAAGGGCGGCAATCGCCGCGGTCTCGGCCCGCAGGATGCGCGGACCCAGCCCGACCGTGGTAACAAAGGCACGCGCACGTAAGGCGTCAAGTTCCCGGGGCGTGAAACCGCCCTCGGGGCCGATCAGCACGCCGCCGGGGGCAGCGATGGCGCCAAGCCCGGCAAGCGGCGCCGGCGCCTCGCCGCTTGCCTCGGCCACTACCAGGTTCCGGCCGGGTGGCCAGCCATCCAGCACCGCGGCCAGCGGTTCCGGCGCGGCGATCACGGGCACGTCGCAGCGCCCGCATTGCTCGGCCGCCTCGGTCGCGATCGCGGCAAGCCGTGCCGTGCCGACGCGGGCAGTATTGGTACGTAGCGTGAAGACCGGCCGGATCGCCGCCACCCCCAGTTCGGTGGCGGCGCGCGCGATCAGGTCCAGCGCGTCGCGCTTCACCGCCGCAACCAGCAGCGCGATCGAGGGCGCCGGCGGCTGCGGGCGCAGGCACTCGCCGACCCGCAGGGTCACGCCGCGCCGGGTGATCGCGGCGATCTCGGCCGCGAACTCGCCGTCACGGCCATTGAACAGCAGCACGCGCGCCCCTGGCCGCGCCCGCATCACGTGCGCGAGGTAGTGCGATCGCCCTTCATCCGCCAGGATCTCGCTGCCGGCGCCAAGGGCGTGGTCGATGAACAGCCGGATCCCTGCCACCAGCGCCTCCCCCGCTTGTCTGGCCGCGCCCCGTGCAGTCTATAGGCGCCATGGGCGCGTCCGACATCCTTCACGGCGGCCTGGTCGGCCGGCTGCCGCTCGCGCTTCGGCCTTATGCCGTGCTGGCGCGGCTCGATCGGCCGGCCGGCTGGTGGCTGCTCTACCTGCCCGGCGTCTGGGGCATCACACTCGCCGGCGACCCGTGGCCGGATGCCCGGCTGCTGGCGCTGTTCCTGGCCGGCGCGATCGTGATGCGCGCGGCCGGCTGCGTGATCAATGATTTCTGGGATCGCGACATCGACCGCCTGGTGGAGCGCACGCGCGGCCGGCCGCTGGCATCGGGTGCGGTCAGCCCGATGCAGGCGCTGTGGTTCCTGGCCGGGCTGCTCGGCATCGGGCTTCTGATCCTGCTGCAACTGAACCGGGCGGCGGTGGCACTGGGGGCGGTCTCGCTGGTTCCGGTCGTGCTCTATCCGCTGATGAAGCGCATCACCTGGTGGCCGCAGTTCTTCCTCGGCCTCACGTTCAACGGGGGGGCGCCGCTCGGCTTTCTGGCCGCGAGCGGCGCGCTGCACCCTTCCGCCGGCGTTCTCTATCTCGCCGGCATCTGCTGGACGCTGGGATACGACACGATCTACGCGCTCCAGGACATTTTCGACGACGAAGTGATCGGCGTGAAATCGACGGCGCGGCTGTTCGGCCGCGAGGCCGCGCGCGGCTGGATCGCGGGGTTCTATGCCGCAACGATCGGGCTGCTTGCGGTATCCGCCTGGCTTGCCGGCCTGTCGTGGCTCTTCCTCGCCGCCCTGTGCCTGCCGGCCGCGCACTTCGCCTGGCAGGTCGTGTGCCTCGATCCGGCAAACGCGCTGGACTGCGCGCGCAAATTCCGGTCGAACCGCGACGCCGGCCTGCTGGTCGGCGCCGCCCTGCTGCTTGGCCATTTCGGGTGAACCAGGCGGGCTTCATCCGCGCCCACACGGTGCCGTCGCACGCCCCCCTCGT
>JADYYZ010000543.1 GCA_020853405.1 Acetobacteraceae bacterium | reverse complement strand
AGATAGCCGCGATTGAAGGTCGGGCTGATCAGGATCTCGTTCACGCAGACGCGCGGCGGCTGGGTGACCACATAGAGGATCGCCTCGGCGATATCGTCGGCCTGCAGCAGCCGGTCGAGCTCGGCCTTGGTCAGTTTCTGCGGCCGATTGACCAGGATCGGGGTCGCGACCTCGCCCGGGCAGATGCAGGTGCTGCGGATGTTGTGCCTGCCTTCCTGCATGTTGATGGTGGCACTCATCGCCACCACGCCATGCTTGGCGGCGGTGTAGGCGGGGCCGGAGACGTAGCTCACGTAGCGCCCCGCCCAGCTCGCGGTATGGATCATGATGCCGCCGCCCTGCGCGCGCATCTGCGGCAGGCAGGCGCTGGCGACATAGAAGTTTCCGGTCAGGTTGGCGTCGATCATCATGCGGATTTTTGCCGCGTCGAGCTTGTCCCAGTGCCGATCGATGATGTTGGTTCCGGCGTTGCTGACCAGGATGTCGAGCCGGCCGAGCGCCGCCAGCACCGCATCGCGGGCACGCTCGACCTGGGAAGGCTCGCCATGGTCCATCGGCGCGACGTGCGCCTCGCCGCCGCTGCCGCGGATTTTTTCGGCAACCGCGACCAGCATCGCTTCCCGGCGCCCTGAAAGCGCGACGCGGACGCCTGCCCTGGCCAGCGCGATCGCCGCCGCCTCGCCGATGCCGCTGCCGGCGCCGGTGACCCAGGCGGTGCGGCCGGCCAGCGCGCCGCTCACAGCACGCGCCCCGAGTCCGGGTCGATCAGGTGCATGTGGTTGAGGTCGGCGGCAAGCCGCATCACCTGGCCGGCGTCGCCGGCGGCGGTCGGCTCGACGCGGGCGCAGACCTGGGTGGCGCCGAAATGGAAATAGACGAGGGTTTCCATGCCCATCGGCTCGGTGACGTCGAGCGTGACGTCGAACTGCCCGACATTGGCGCGGTTGCTGAGGGCGGTGGCGGCGGGCAGGTGTTCGGGGCGCAGGCCGAGCAGCACCTTGCGCCCGGCCGCGCCCTGGTAGCGCTGGACACGCTCGGCCGGCACCTCGAAGGTCGGCCCGCCATCGACCGGCACGGCAAGGCCGCCGCCCGCCGCCTTCTCCAGCCTGGCCGGCAGGAAATTCATCGCCGGGCTGCCGATGAAGCCGGCGACGAAATGCGTTGCCGGCCGGTGATAGAGCTCGGTGGGCGGCCCGACCTGCTCGATCACGCCGCGATTCATCACCACCACGCGGTCGGCGAGCGTCATCGCCTCGACCTGGTCGTGGGTGACGTAGATGGTGGTGGTCTTGACGGTCTGGTGCACCTTCTTGATTTCGGTGCGCATCTGCACGCGCAGCTTGGCATCGAGGTTCGACAGCGGCTCGTCGAACAGGAACACCTTCGGGTTGCGCACGATGGCGCGGCCCATCGCCACGCGCTGGCGCTGGCCGCCTGAAAGCGCCTTCGGCTTGCGCTCGAGCAGCGGCCCGATATCCAGGATGCGCGCTGCCTCGTCGACCCGGCGCTTGATCTCGTCCTTCGGCATGCTGCGCAGCTTGAGGCCGAACGCCATGTTGTCGAACACGCTCATGTGCGGATAGAGCGCGTAGTTCTGGAACACCATGGCGATGTCGCGGTCGCGCGGCGGGATGTCGTTGACCACCGTGCCGCCGATCGCGATCTCGCCGCCGGTGATCTCCTCGAGCCCCGCGATCATGCGCAGCGTGGTCGACTTGCCGCAGCCCGACGGCCCGACCAGCACCACGAATTCCTCGTCGGCGATCTCGAGGTCGATGCCGCGTACTGCCTGCACTCCCGCATCATACGACTTCTCGACCTTGCGCAGCGTTACCTCGGCCATGCTGTTTCCCTAGCCCTTGGTGGCGCCAGCAGTCAGGCCGGCGATGTAGTAGTCCATCAGGAAGGCATAGACGACAACCGGCGGCGTTGCCGCCATCAGCGCCCCCGCCATGATCTGGCCCCAGGCGAAGGTGTCGCCGCGCACCAGCTGGCTGACCACGCCGATGGTCAGCGGCATGTTCTCGGGCCGGGTGATGAAGGCGGTGGGATAGACGAACGCCGCCCAGCTCACGGTGAAGGCGAAGATCGTCGCGGCGATGATGCCGGGCAGCGCGACCGGCACGAAGATGCGCAGCAGCATCTGCATCCAGCTGGCGCCGTCGATCAGCGCTGCCTCGTCCAGCTCCCTGGGGATGGAGGCGAAATAGCCGATCATGATCCAGGTGCAGAACGGCACGGTCAGCGTCGGATAGACCAGCACGAGGCCCCAGATGCTGTTCAGCAGCCCGAGCCCGCCGACGATCTGGTAGAGCGGGATGAACAGCAGCGTATCGGGCACGAGGTAGGTCAGGAACACCCCCGTGGCCAGCACCTGGCTGCCCCAGAAGCGCATGCGCGACAGCGCGAACGCCGCCGGCACCGAGATCAGCATCGAGATCGCGACCACCAGCAGCGTCACCACCACGCTGTTGAGGAAGAAGGTGATGAACAGCGGGTTGGCCAGGATCGCGCCATAGTGCTCGAGCGTCGGCGAGCGCACCAGCCAGGGGTTCAGCGCCTGGTTGGCCATTTCGGTGTTGGTCTTCAGGCTGGTGATCAGCATGTAGAGCGGCGGTGCCAGGAAGAAGACCACCGCCACGCCCAGCGAGGCATAGGCGACCCGGCGCGCCCACGCGCGTTCGCGCTGCAGGCTGCCGGCGCGGCGATAGAGCGCCGGCATGTCGCGCATCGTGCCCGCCGCCGTCGCCATCACATGATCTCCTTGTTGCGGCGGGTGACGCCGCGCAGGATGAAGAACGCGGCGACCGACAGCAGCGGCAGCATGAACAGCGACACCGCGGCACCGCGCGGGATGTTGCCCGACAGGATGCCGACCTGGAAGGCGTAGGTCGCGAACACGTGGGTCAGGTCGCGCGGGCCGCCATTGGTCAGCACGCGCACGATGTCGTAGTTGGCGAAGGTGACGATCAGGCTGAACAGCACGGTGATGCTGATGATGTTCTGCATCATCGGCAGCGTGATGTAGAACAGCCGCTGCGAGCTGCTGGCGCCGTCGATGGCGGCGGCCTCGTACAGCTGCTCGGGCACGCTTTTCAGCGCGGCCAGGTACATGATCATGAAGAACGGCGCGCCGTACCACACATTCACGGTGATCACCGCGATGCGTGCCCACCAGGGCTGGCCCAGCCACGGCACGCTCGGCACGCCCACCGCATTCAGCAGCCAGTTCAGCGAGGAGTAGCTGGGGTCATACATCCACCACCAGCCGAGCGTCGACAGCGCCGGCGGGATCACCCAGGGGACCAGCAGCATGCCACGCCACTTGCGCTGCCCCCGGGTCGGGATGTGGTGCAGCATGTGCGCAAGCCAGAAGCCGATCAGCGCCTTCAGCAGCACCGCGGTGACGGCAAAGAAGCAGCTCTGCCAGATCACCATCCGGAACGTCTCGCTCTCCAGCAGGATCACGAAATTGTCGATCCCGATATTGGAGGTCATCCGCCGGTTCAGCGTGGAGAGATAGATCGCGTACGAGGCCGGATAAGCGACCAGGCCCGCGATCACCAGGATCAGCGGCAGCGTCATCACGAAGGCGATGCTTGACCGCCGCCGCGCCAGCCGCTGCAGCGACGAGACGCCCTCGCTGCGGCCCGCGCGCACGGGCGCCGCCGCCGGAACCGCTGCCGTTCTGGCAGTGCCATCGGGTGCCATCGCCGCCTCCCTGACGATCTGCCGGCCGGGACGGAAGGTCCCGGCCGGGACGGCCAGCGTGTGGATCAGCCCGCGCGGGCTAGCCGCGCGCGAAGTTCTTGAGCTCGCGCTCCGCCCAGGCCAGCGCCTGGTCGATCGTCTCGCCGCCCTGGGCGACGCGGGCCACCAGCTTGGTGTTCAGGCCCTGGTTGTACGCCTGCACCGCGATCTCGGTCGGCGCCGGCGCGAACGCGATGCTCTGCGTCGCATGGTGGTGCGGCTTGACCGGATAGTTGAACACCACGCCCGGCGGCGGCGCCTCGTTCTTCCAGATCGCGAAGTCGTTCATCGAAAGGAAGGGCGGGATGTCGTAGCCCGAGGTGGTGCTGGTCATCTTCTCGGCCTGCTCGCGCTGGCTGAGATATTCCAGCAGGCTCTT
>JADYYZ010000542.1 GCA_020853405.1 Acetobacteraceae bacterium | reverse complement strand
GAAGACGGCCTGCTGGTGATCGCCGAGGAGTTCGGCGACTGGGCCGACAGCGCCCGGCGCATCGACCTGCTCTGCCTCGATACCAATGCCAACCTGGTCGTCATCGAACTCAAGCGCGACGACACGGGCGGGCACATGGAGCTGCAGGCGCTGCGCTACGCCGCCATGGTCTCCGCCATGACCTTCGACCAGGCCGCCGCCACTCTTGCCAGCCATCGCAGCAAGGCCGCACCGGACCATGCGGCGGCGCGTGCGGCGATCCTCGCCCATCTCGGCTGGACGGAGCCGGACGAGGAAGCCTTCGCGCAGGAAACACGCATCATCCTCGCCGCTGCCGACTTCGGGAAGGAGATCACCACCACCGTCATCTGGCTTCGCGAACGCTTCGCGGTGGACATACGTTGCGTCCGGCTGCGGCCCCACCGCATGCCGGACGGCCGGCTGCTGCTCGACATCCAGCCGCTGATCCCGCTGCCGGAGGCGGCCGAGTTCCAGACCCAGATCGGCGCCAAGCAGGCAGCGGAACGGAAGGAACGCGCGGAGCGGCACGAGCTGCGCTACCGCTTCTGGGCCAGCCTGCTGGATGCCGCGCGGCCGCAGACGAGCCTCCATGCCACGCGCGCGCCCTCCGACGACAGCTGGATCGGGGGCGGCGTGGGCCGGACCGGGTACGGGCTGAACTACGTCATCCGTCAGCGCGACGGTCAGGTGGAACTGAAGATCGGCGGCGAAGTGTCCAACGGCGCCGCCGCCTTCGCCGCGCTGAAGGCGGAGCGCGCGGCGATCGAGGAGGCTTTCGGTGGCCCCTTGGAATGGGAGGAGCCACCGGCGATCGGCGGCTGGCGCATCTGCCACCGCACCGAGGGAGGCTATCGCAACGCCGAGACGGAATGGCCGGCGATCCAGGCTCGCATGATCAAGGCCATGATCCGCCTGGACGCTGCGGTTCGCACGCGCGTCGCCAACCTGCGATGACCGGCCTCCATCGCGAAATCCGGCTGGAAGACGCGATCTGCGGCCATCTCGCGGCGCACGGCTGGCTCTACGAGGCGGACGCCGCCGCCCGCCATGACCGCCCCCGCGGCCTGTTCACCGAGGACCTTGTGGCCTGGGTGCAGGCGACCCAGCCGGAGGCCTGGACGGCGCTGGAGAAGACCCACGGCGCTGCTGCCGCCATCGCGCTGGCAGACCGGCTGCGCGCCACCCTCGACAAGCAGGGCACGCTCGACGCGCTGCGCCAGGGCCTCGACATGGTTGGCCTGCGCCGGCCCATCGCACTCTGCCAGTTCCGCCCGGCACTGGCCATGAACGAAGCACTTGCCGCGCGCTACGCTGCGAACCGCCTGCGGGTCGTGCGGCAGGTCCGCTATTCGCCGCAGCACGAGAACAGCCTCGACCTGGTGCTGTTCCTCAACGGCATCCCGGTGGCGACGGCGGAGCTGAAGTCGGACTACACCCAGCGTGTCGAGGACGCGGTGGACCAGTACCGCTTCGACCGCCCGCCGAAGGCGCCCGGCAAGAACCAGCCCGAGCCGATCCTCGCCTTCCCGGGCGGCGCGCTGGTGCACTTCGCGGTCAGCAACAGCGAGGTGCGGATGTGCACGCGCCTGGACGGCGCCGAAAGCCGCTTCCTGCCCTTCAACCGCGGCCACGCGTTCGGCGCCGGCAACCCGCCCAACGCGCACGGCACGCCTACCGCCTATCTGTGGGAGGAGGTGTGGCAGCGGGACTCGTGGCTCGACATCCTCGGCCGCTACCTGGTGCCGATGAAGGACGACAAGAGAAGGCTCACCGGTTGGATTTTTCCGCGCTTCCACCAGCTCGACGCGACGCGCAAGCTGATCCGTACGGTGCTGGCGGAAGGCGCGGGCCAGAAATATCTGATCGAGCACTCGGCGGGATCGGGCAAGACGAACTCCATCGCTTGGACCGCGCATTTCCTGGCCGACCTGCACGATGCCGGGAACCGCAAACTGTTCGACACGGTGCTGGTGGTCTCGGACCGCACCGTGCTGGACAGGCAGCTGCGTGAAGCCATCGAAGGCTTCGAACGCACGCACGGGGTGGTCGCCACCATCACCGGCGAAGGTGCCTCCAAGAGCCAGGAACTGGCGCAGGCGCTGGCCGCGGGCAAGAAGATCGTCGTCTGCACCATCCAGACCTTTCCCTTCGCGATCGAGCAGGTGCGCCAGCTTGCGCGGCTGCAAGGCAAGCGCTTCGCGGTGATCGCGGACGAGGCGCACTCCTCCCAGACCGGCCAGGCGGCAGCCAAGCTCAAGATGACCCTGACGGCGGAGGAGGCGGCGGCACTGGAGGATGGCGGGGAGTTCGACCTTGAGGACCTGCTGGCCGCCGAGATGCGCGGGCGCGCGGCGCAGGATGCCGGCATCACCTATGTCGCCTTCACGGCCACGCCCAAGGCCAAGACGCTGGAACTGTTCGGCCGCCGTCCCGATCTGACCCGCCCGCCTGGGAAGGACAACCTGCCGGCAGCCTTCCACACCTACTCCATGCGCCAAGCGATCGAGGAGGCGTTCATCCTGGATGTGCTGCGCAACTACACCGCCTTCCGCATGGCCTTCCGCCTGACGCATGAAGGCCGGGAGTTGGATGAGCGGGAGATTGACGCCAGCGAGGCGAAGAAAGGCATCCTCGGCTGGGTGCGGCTGCACCCGCACAATATCGCCGCACGGGTGCAGATCGTGGTGGAGCACTTCCGGCAGAATGTCGCGCATCTGCTCGGCGGCCAGGCGAAGGCGATGGTGGTGACTGCCAGCCGGCGCGAAGCGGTGCGCTGGATGAAGGCGATGGAGGCCTACATCCGCCAGCGCCGCTATCCGCTCGGCGTGCTGGTGGCCTTCTCCGGCGAGGTGACGGATCCCGAGACAGGGCCCGCTCCATTCTCGGAGGCGAACATGAACCCCGGGTTGCGGGGGCGCGACATCCGGGAAGCGTTCGCAGCCCCCGAAATACAGCCTGCTGATTGTGGCGAACAAGTTTCAGACCGGCTTCGACCAGCCGCTGCTGTGCGCGATGTATGTGGACCGACGGCTGGGCGGCATCCAGGCGGTGCAGACGCTGTCGCGGTTGAACCGCGCGCATCCGGGCAAGGACACAACCTATGTCGTGGACT
>JADYYZ010000541.1 GCA_020853405.1 Acetobacteraceae bacterium | reverse complement strand
TGGCCCCGCGCCGCCCGGCGACGGCGCAGGGCGCCGGGCGGCGCCGTCACGCGCGCCGGTCGCTGAGCTCCTCGACCGCCAGCGGATGCGGCAGGTATTTCACGAAATCGCGCGGCACGACGTGCCAGAACCGCGCCATCTCGCGCGCGAAGTCGTTCAGGATGCGGGCGGCGAAGCGGCTTTGCGTCTCGCCGACATGGCGTTCGATCAGCTCGCGCAGCACGCTGCCCCAATAGGCGGTGGCGATCCGCCGCCAGATCACCATCTCCGGGTTGACGCGCTCGGCAAGCCGGTCATCGGGGTCGTAGACGAAGGCTTGGCCGCCGCTCATGCCGGCCGCGAAATTGTCGCCGACATTGCCCAGGATCACCACCGTGCCGCCGGTCATGTATTCGCAGCCGTTCGAGCCGCAGCCCTCGACCACCGCGATCGCGCCCGAATTGCGCACCGCGAAGCGCTCGCCCGCCTGGCCGGCGGCGAACAGGAAGCCCGCGGTCGCGCCATACAGCACGGTATTGCCGATGATCGTGTTCTCGTTGCTGGCCAGCCGCGAGCTGGGCGGCGGGCGCACCACGATGCTCGCCCCCGAAAGCCCCTTGCCGACATAGTCGTTGGCATCACCCAGCACCTCGAGCTTCAGCCCCTGCACCGCGAAGGCACCGAGGCTCTGGCCGGCGCTGCCGCGCAGCCGCACGGTGATATGGCCAGGTGCCAGGCCGGTCATGCCGAAGCCGCGGGTGATCTGCGCGGAGAGTTTGGTGCCGATCGCGCGGTGCGTGTTGCGGATGTTGTACTGCAACTGCATTTTTTCGCCGTGGTCGAACAGCGCGCGGGCATCCGCGATCATCTGGGCGTCCAGCGTCTCCGGCACCGGGTTGCGCCCCTCCTGCGTGCAGAAGCGGGCAAACGGGCCGGGGTCGGCCTGGGCCAGGATCGGGTTGAGGTCGAGGTCGTCGAGATCGTCCGACCCGCGGCTGACCTGCGCCAGCAGGTCGGTGCGGCCGATCACCTCCTCGAGCTTGCGGAAGCCGAGGCTCGCGAGGATCTCGCGCACCTCCTCGGCGATGAAGCTGAACAGGTTGATCACCTTCTCCGCCGTGCCCTCGAACCGCGCGCGCAGCGCTTCGTCCTGGGTGCAGACGCCGACCGGGCAGGTGTTGGAGTGGCACTGGCGCACCATGATGCAGCCCATCGCGATCAGCGAGGCGGTGCCGATGCCGAACTCCTCGGCGCCGAGCATGGCGGCGATCACCACGTCGCGGCCGGTCTTGATGCCGCCGTCGGTGCGCAGGCGCACGCGGTGGCGGAGGCGATTCAGCATCAGCACCTGGTGGGTTTCGGAAATCCCCATCTCCCAGGGCAGGCCGGCATAGCGGATGCTGCTCTGCGGGCTCGCGCCGGTGCCGCCATTGTGGCCGGAGACCAGGATCACGTCGGCCCTGGCCTTGGCGACACCGGCCGCGATCGTGCCGATGCCGCTCCGCGCGACCAGCTTCACGCAGACCTGCGCATCCGGGTTGATCTGCTTCAGGTCGTAGATCAGCTGCGCCAGATCCTCGATGGAATAGATGTCGTGGTGCGGCGGCGGGCTGATCAGCGCGATGCCCGGCGTCGAATGGCGCAGGCGCGCGATCACCTCCGAAACCTTGAAGCCCGGCAGCTGGCCGCCCTCGCCGGGCTTGGCGCCCTGCGCGACCTTGATCTCGATCTCGCGGCAGTTGTTGAGGTACTCGGCGGTGACGCCGAAGCGCCCCGAGGCGATCTGCTTGATCGCGCTGTTGGCGTTGTCGCCGTTCGCGCGCGGCCGTGCCCGGGCGGCATCCTCGCCGCCCTCGCCGGAATCGCTGCGCGCACCGATCCGGTTCATCGCGATCGACAGCGTCTCGTGCGCCTCGGGGCTCAGCGCGCCGAACGAGATGCCGGGCGAGACCAGGCGCTTCCTGATCTCGGTGATGCTCTCGACATCCTCGATCGGCACCGCCTTGCGGCCCTCGGTCTTGAAGTCGAGCAGGTCGCGAAGATTGAGCGGCGCCTCCTTGCGCGTCGCCTCGGAATAGCGCCGGAAGGTCTGGAAGGAGTCGGTCGCGACCGCGGACTGGAGCAGGTGGATCACCTGGCCCGAGAAGCCGTGCGCCTCGCCGCTCTGGCGCTGCTTGTAGAGGCCGCCGACCGGCAGCGTCACCACCGCCTCGTCATAGGCGCGCGCGTGCAGGCGCAGCAGCCGGCGCGCGATGCCGACGAGCCCGATGCCGCTGATCCGGCTGGTCATGCCGGGGAAGAACTCCGCGACCAGCGCGCGCGACAGGCCGACCGCCTCGAAACAATAGCCGCCGCGGTACGAGGAGATCACGCTGATCCCCATCTTCGACATCACCTTCAGAAGGCCCTTGTCGACCGCCTTGCGATAGCGCGCCACCGCCTGCTTCAGGCTGAGTTCCCCGAACAGGCCGCGGCGGTGGCGGTCGGCGATGCATTCCTGCGCGAGCCACGGGTTCACCGTGGTCGCACCGACCCCGATCAGCACCGCGATGCCGTGCACGTCCATCACCTCGGCGCTCTGCACGTTGAGGCTGGTGAAGGTGCGCAAGCTCTGCCGCACCAGGTGCGTGTGCACGCCGCCCGCGGCCAGGATCATCGGGATCGCGGCGCGGTCCGGGCCGAGCGCCGCATCGGTCAGGATCACGTGGGTGGCGCCGGCGCGCACGCCTTCCTCGGCTTCGCGGCGGATGCGTTCGAGTGCGCGGCGCAGCCCGTCCTCGCCGCCTTCGGGCGGGAAGGTGCAATCGACCACGCAGGCGGCCTCGCCCATGTAGGCGCGCATGTGCGCGAATTCCGCATTCGACAGCAGCGGGCTGTCCAGCTGCAGAAGGTCGCACTGCGATTCATCCTCGTCGAGGATGTTGCCGAGGTTGCCGAGCCGCGTCTTCAGCGTCATCACGCGGGCCTCGCGCAGGCTGTCGATCGGCGGGTTGGTGACCTGCGAGAAGTTCTGGCGGAAGAAGTGCTGCAGGCCGCGATAGCGGTCGGACAGCACCGCGAGCGGGGTGTCGTCGCCCATGCTGCCGACCGCCTCGTTGGCATCCTCGACCATCGGCTGCAGGATCAGTTCGAGCTCCTCCAGCGTGTAGCCGCTGGCGACCTTGGCGCGCAGCAGCGCCTCGCCGGCGAGTGCCGCGGGTTCGGGCGCGTCGGTGCGCACGATGTCGTCGATCAGGGTGATGCGCCTGGTCCAGCCGGAGAAGGCATGGCGGGCGGCCAGCATGTTCTTCAGCTCGGCATCGCCGAGGAATTTCGGGTTGTCGAGATCGACCGCGACCATCTGGCCCGGCCCGACGCGACCCTTGGCGAGGATCTCGTTCTCGGCCAGTTTCACCATGCCGGTCTCGGAGCCGACGATCAGCAGGCCGTCGGCGGTGACGGTGTAGCGCATCGGGCGCAACCCGTTGCGGTCCATGCCCGCGATCACCCAGCGGCCGTCGGTGGCGCAGAGTGCCGCCGGCCCGTCCCACGGCTCCATCACCGCGTTCGCATACAGGAACAGGGTGCGGTGGTTCTCCGGCATCGTCATGTTCTCGGTGATCGATTCCGGCACCATCAGCGCCTTGGCCATCGGCGCGTCGCGCCCGGCCCGGCACAGCAGCTCGAAGACGTTGTCGAAGGTCGCGGTGTCGCTGCCGGCCGCCTGGATCACCGGCTTGATGTCGTCCATGAACGGGTCGAGCGCCGGCGCGGCGAGCCGCGTCTCGTGGCTCTTCATCCAGTTGATGTTGCCCGACAGCGTGTTGATCTCGCCGTTGTGCGCGACCATGCGGAACGGCTGCGCCAGCCGCCAGGTCGGGAAGGTGTTGGTGGAATAGCGCTGGTGATAGATCGCGAAGCGGCTGCTGACGCGGGGATCGACGAGGTCGGGATAGAACTGGCTGAGCGCCTCGGCCAGGAACATTCCCTTGTAGATGATGCTGCGGCAGGAAAGGCTGCACAGATAGAGCTCGGCGATCTGGGCGGCGATCGCCGCCTTCTCGATGCGCCTGCGGATCACAAAGAGGTCGCGCTCGAACGTCGCCTCGTCGATGCCGCGCGGGTTCTCGATCATGATCTGCTCGATCTCGGGGCGGGTGGCGTTCGCCTTGTCGCCGATCACCGAGGTGTCGATCGGCACCTGGCGCCAGCCGAAGATGCCGTAGCCGGCGCGCAGGATCTCGGTCTCGGCGATCTCGCGGCAGCGTTCCTGGGCGGACAGGTCGGTCTTCGGCAGGAACACCTGGCCGACCGCGATGCGGCCCGGCCCCGGGTCCTTGCCCAGCCGGCGGATGGCATCGGCGAAGAAGGCGTAGGGGATTTCGAGATGGATGCCGGCGCCGTCGCCGGTCTTGCCGTCGGCATCGACGGCGCCGCGGTGCCAGAC
>JADYYZ010000540.1 GCA_020853405.1 Acetobacteraceae bacterium | reverse complement strand
GCCTCGGAGGCCGCCAGCGCCGACATGAGCTGGAAGCAGCAGGACCGCTACAGCAAGGACATGGCCGAGATGGTGGCGACCCAGGGCGTGCGCGTGGTGCAGACGCCGCGGCCGGTGCTGGAAGCCCAGCTGCGGGCCTGGGATGCGGTGGTAACGAAGATGGAGGCCGACAATTCTTCGCCCGCGGCCGGCCCGTTCTTCAAGAAGGTGTGCGACAGCCAGCGTGCCTGGTGCCGCCGGGTGCAGAACTTCTATCTGCGCTACGAGGCGTCGAGCGTACTGAGCTTCAACCACTTCTTCGCCCGCGGCTGACGCCCAGGCGGAGCCAGTCGAAAGCCCGCCGGCGGGAATCCTGCCGGCGGGCTTTTTCCTGCCACGGGGGGTGGCGATGCAGGCAGTTCTTCTCGGCATCGACCGGCTGTCGAGCGCGATCGGCAAGCTGTTCGCCTGGTGCGTGGTGCTGCTGACGCTGGTCGTCGCGTACGAGGTGCTGGCCCGCAAACTGTTCCGTGCCCCGACCACCTGGGGCTACGACGCCGCGTACATGCTGTACGGCACGCTGTTCATGATGGCCGGCGCCTATGCGCTGTCGCGCAACGGCCATGTGCGCGGCGACTTCCTGTACCGGAACTGGCGCCCGCGCATCCAGGCCGGCGTCGATCTCGTGCTGTATTTCCTGTTCTTCTTTCCCGGCATCATCGCCTTCATCTATTCCGGCTGGGATTTCTTCCACGCGAGCTTCCTGCAGAACGAGCGCAGCATGTTCAGCCCGGTGGGGCCGGTGATCTGGCCGTTCAAGGGGCTGATCCCGGTGGTCGGCGTGCTGCTGCTGGTCCAGGGTTTCGCCGAGGTGGTGCGCGCGATCCGCTGCCTCTCGGCCGGCGAATGGCCGGCACGCCTGTCCGACGTGCAGGAGATGGACCAGCTGATCCTGCAGCAGGCCGAGGAGGACCGCGAGCGGGCGCTGGCCACCCGCCAGGAAGAAGCCGGGCTGGGGCGGGGGGACATCTGAGTCATGACCGACCCGCAACTCGGGCTGACCATGCTCGGCCTGTTCGTGGTGCTGCTGTGCCTGGGGTTTCCGATCGCCTTCACCCTGATGGCGCTTGGCCTGTTCTTCGGCTATCTCGGCATGCAGGAGCGTGTGTTCGACCTCTTGGTGCAGCGCACCTACGCGGTGATGGCGAACGACGTGCTGATCTCGATCCCGCTGTTCGTGTTCATGGGCTACATCATCGAACGCGCCAACATCCTGGATCGATTGTTCCGAAGTCTGCAGCTGGCGTCGGGCGGGCTGCCTGGCGCGCTCGCGGTCGCAACACTTGCCACCTGCGCGCTGTTCGCCACCGCCACCGGCATCGTCGGCGCCGTGGTCACGCTGATGGGGCTGCTTGCCTTCCCGGCGATGCTGCGCGCCGGCTACCACGTGAAGCTCGCCTCCGGCGTGGTCTGTGCAGGCGGCTGCCTCGGCATCCTGATCCCGCCCAGCATCATGCTGATCCTGTACGGCGCCACCGCCGGGGTCTCGGTGGTGAAACTGTATGCCGCGGCCTTCTTCCCCGGCCTGATGCTGGCGGGTCTTTACATCCTGTATGCGATCGGCATCTCGGTGCTGCGCCCGGGCTGGGCGCCGCGGCTGCCGCCCGAGGAACGCACCGTGCCGCTGCTCGGCGTGCTGCATTCGGTCGTCACCGGCTTCCTGCCGCTCGCCGCGCTGATCGGCGTGGTGCTCGGCGCCATCATCTTCGGCTGGGCGACGCCCTCGGAAGCGGCCGCGATGGGCTCGCTCGGCAGCGTGCTGCTGGCGATCGCCTATCGTGCCTTCACCTGGGAGAAACTGTCGGAGAGCGTCTATCTCACCGCCCGCACCTCGGCGATGGTCTGCTGGCTGTTCGTCGGCTCGTTCATCTTCTCGGCGGTGTTCGGCTATCTCGGCGGGCAGAGCGTGGTCGAGGGGTTCGTGCTCGGCCTCGGGCTCAACAAGTTCACCTTCATGCTGCTCGCGCAGGCGATCATCTTCGTGCTCGGCTGGCCGCTGGAATGGACCGAGATCATCGTCATCTTCGTGCCGATCTTCCTGCCGATGCTGGACCATTTCGGCGTCGACCCGCTGTTCTTCGGCATCCTGATCGCGCTCAACCTGCAGACCAGCTTCCTGTCGCCGCCGGTGGCGATGGCGCCGTTCTACCTCAAGGGCGTGGCGCCCAAGCACATCCGCCTGGAGGAAATCTTCGCCGGCGTCATGCCCTTCATCTACATCGTCGTGGTGTGCATGGCGCTGGTCTATGCTTTCCCTTCGATCACCACCGCGCTGCCCGACTACCTCTATGAGACCACGGCAGCAGCACCTGGGCAGAGCCCGACCGAGGTACCGCAGGGCGGTTTCCAGGAAGAGGAAACCGTGAAGCCGCTCGACTGATGCCGCCACCAGGAAAATCCGCCCGCTTCGACCCGCGGCCGGCGGCACGCGCGCTCGCCGAGGCATGGCGCGACGGCGCGACGCTGCCGGCACTCGCCGAGGGAACCGCGCCGCAAAGCCTTTCCCAGGGAAGGCGCGTCGCGCGGGCGATGCTGGCCGAACTCGACCTGCCCGCGGTCGGGTTCCGTGCGCTCGCCAGCGGCCTCGCCGGCCCCCTGCTCGCCCCTCGCCTCGCGCGGTCGGGATCCCTGATCCCGCGCGCCGCACTGCCCGGGCTCGAGGCGAGCGCCGCCTGCCTGTTCCCGCTCTGCCGGAAGCTGCCGCCGCTCGCCGCCCCCTACAGCCTGCGCCGGGTGCTGGGCGCGCTTGGCCCGGCGCGGGCGGCGATCGACCTTGCTGCCTGGCGCACCGAAGCGGGGCCGCGCAGCACAGCCGCGCAGCTCGCCGACCTGTGCGGCCTCGGCATCGTGGTGGTTGCCGACCCGCCCCGCGGCGCGGCGGGTGCCGATCCCCGCGCACTTCGCATCGCCTGCGACGACAGCTCCCCCGTCATCCTCGATGTCACGCCGCTTCTGGTGGCGGCGGCGGAATCGGCGCGGCTTTCGGGCGGGCTGCCGGAAGGCGCCGCCCTGGTCGCGGTCGGCCTCGTGCCAGCTGGGACGCCGCCCGCCGGCACGACGCTTGCGGTGCGCATCACCGGTGCCGGCAGGGCCAGCGCGACACTGGTGTAGCCTCACCCGGCCGGACACTTGCCGAAATCGGCGCTTCAACCGGCGCGCCATTTCCGCGATCATTCCGCCGGCAACGCTTCGTGGCGCGGGCAGACATGCAAGGCTCTCCGACCTGGACGAATCGCCCCTGCGGGGCGGCGGCGCGGCGATCGCCCCGGCCGCGAACGATGCCGCCGCCGGCCGGGCCGGCCTCGCCATGACCGCGCCGCGGCCGGGCCTGCCGCCGCTTGCCCGCGACATCGCCGCCGCGATGCAGCCCTGCCCGCCGGCACGCCCCGCGACCGTCACGGTGGGCGAGGCGGTCGCCACGATGGCCGAGCTGCAGGCCAGCGCGCTGATCGCGCTCGACGATGCCGGCCGTGCGATCGGCATCCTGACCGAACAGGACGTGGCGCGGCGGATCGCCTTCCGCCTGGCACCCGACGCACCGCTCGCCAGCGCGATCAGCACGCCGCTGGTCTCGGTCGCGGCCGGCGACAGGCTCTATCGGGCGATCGGCCTGATGCGCCGGCACGGCTTGCGCCACCTCGCGGTGCTCGACGCCGGACAGCGCCCGATCGGCATGCTGCAGCGCGACGAGACGCTGGCGGCACTGGCCGGGCAGGTGCTCGGCCAGCTGGAGGTGCTCGCCGCCCAGGAGTCCGACCCGACCCGCCGTGCGGCCAAGGAAGCCCAGGCAGGGCTCGCGCAGGCGATGCTCGACGACGGCGCCGACGCGACCGAGGCGGTGGCCCTGGTCAACGCGATCAATCTCGACCTGCACCGCCAGGTGCTGGAAGCGACGCTGGCCGAACAGCCCGATCCGGCGCCGGTGCCGTTCACGCTGCTGGTGATGGGTTCGGCCGGCCGCGGCGAGAGCCTGCTCAGGCCCGACCAGGACAACGGCCTGATCCTCGGCGACCATGACGATGTCGACCACGCCGGCATCGACCGCTGGTTCCGCAGCTTCGCCGCGGCGCTGAACGAGCGCCTCGATGCGGTCGGCTTCCCGTTCTGCGACGGCGAGGTGATGGCCCGCAACCCGCTGTGGCGCCGGCGCGTGGGCGAATGGGACGAGCAGTTCCGGCTGTGGGCGGACGAGCGCGCACCGGAATCGCTGCTGCATGCGGCGATCGCCTTCGATTTCGCGCCGGCCTGGGGTGATCCAGGCCCGGCCAGCCAGCTGCGCGCGGACCTTTCCGACCTGCTGCGCGCGCGGCCCGCGCTGCTGGCAGCGCTTGCGGCGCAGGATGGGGAGCTCAGCGTCGGCCTGACCTTCTGGGGCGGCTTCACCGACGACGAGCCAGGGTCGGGAACCCG
>JADYYZ010000539.1 GCA_020853405.1 Acetobacteraceae bacterium | reverse complement strand
CCTCGCCGCCCTCGCCGAGTGCGCCGAGCGCATCGCCGACGCGGGTGCCGTCGCTGTCGGCATGCGCAAGCGCCTGCTCGAGCGTGTACTTGCCCGCGAAGGCGAAGGCGCCGGTGTTGCCGGGTGCAAAGCGCGTCCCCTCCTCGTTGGTCCAGACCACGAGTTCCAGCGTGCGCTCGGTCGCGATGGCGGCATCGTCGAGGGTCCGGAGCACCTCGAGCCCGCCGAGCACGCCGAGCACGCCGTCGAAGCGTCCGCCCGTCATGACCGTGTCGAGGTGGCTGCCGATCATCACCGGCGGCAGTTCGGGCCTGGCCCCCGGCCGGCGGATGAAGAGGTTGCCGATGCGGTCGCGACCGATAGCGTAGCCGCTCGCTCGCGCCCAGCCGATCAGCAGCGCGCGGCCGGCGGAATCTTCCGCCGTCAGACCGAGCCGGCGGCAGCCGCCGCCCGGCAGCGCGCCGATTTCCGCCATGCGCATGAGGCTCGCCCACAGGCGTTCGCCGTTGGCGACGAGATTGCTGCCACCTGCGGTCACGGTCATTCGAGCTCGGTCCTGACGGCGGAGGCGGGATGCGCAAGGGGGCACGGCCCGCCCGCGCGGGCCATGCCCCTGCCGCCAGTCAGGCGCGCCGCACGCCCCACGGGTAGGGGGCTGGCCCCTCGACGAAGCCGGTGAGCGTTCGCCGATAGGCGGTCGGGATCGAGAACTGGCCGATCGGAAGTGCTGCGACATCCTCGAAGGCGATGGCCTGCATCTCGGCGGCGGCGGCGCTGCGCCCGGCCTCGGTCGGCTCGCGCAGCCAGCGCTCGTTCAGCTCCTCCATCCGCGCACTCTCGTACCAGCCGGCCCAGCCCTGGGCGCCCTGGCCCCGGATGACCGCGTTCATCGCCGGGTTCACCAGCGTCTCGCCGGTCCACCAGGTCGGGAACATGCTCCAGCCCCCGCTCTCGACCGGCCCGCGGTTGGCGCGCCGCTGCAGCATCGCCCCCCAGTCGGTTTCGACCAGCTCGGCATTCATGCCGAGCTGGAGGAGCAGCGCGTGGGTGACCCGGCCGAACGGCGCGATCGTCACGAAATCCGACGGGTTGAGGATGACGATCTTCTCGCCCGCATAACCCGACTCGCGGACCAGCTGCTTCACCTGATCCAACGACGGCCTGTCCGACATCGGGTCCGGTGTCGGCGGCGTTCCGTACGGCGTGCCGCAGGGGAAAAACGAATGGCAGACCTTGTAGGCCGAGGGATCGTTGGCCGTGACGGTTGCCATGTAGTCGGCCTGGTTGATGGCACGCAGCAGCGCCTGGCGCAGTTTGCGGTTGTTGAACGGCGCCTGCGTATGGTTGAAGCGCATGAACGCGACGTGCCCGACCGGGTTGCCGTTCCCGAGAGCGATGTTCCGGTTGCGTCGCAGCACCGGGATCAGGTCCGGCAGCACCTGATCCCACCAGTCCACCTCGTCGGTCTGGAGTGCGGCCGCGGCCGTGGACGGATCCGGGATGATCTTCCACACGATGCGATCGAAATGGGCGACCTTGCCGCCCGTCGTCCAGTCGGGCTGCCCCTGGCGCGGCACGTAGTCGGTGAATTTCTCATAGGCCACGCGATTGCCCGATACGTACTCGCCGGCGACGAAGCGATAGGGACCGGAGCCCACCATCTCGGTGATCTGGGCATTCGGGTCGGTGGCGGCCAGCCGGGCGGGCATCATGAATGGAATGTTCGTTGCCGGCTTGGCGAGCGCGTCGATCAGCAGCGGGAAGGGGCGCTTGAGACGGATGCGCAGCGTCCGGTCGTCCGCTGCCTCCCACGCATCGACCGCATCGGCGAGCGTCCGGCCGAAGGTGTCACGCGCAGACCAGCGCCGCAGGCTGGCCGCGCAGTCGGCCGCGCGCACCGGCTCGCCATCGTGGAAGCGCAGCCCGTCGCGCAGGCGGATCAGGTAGGTGCGGCCATCATCGGCGACGGTATGCCCCTCTGCCATCTGCGGATGCGGGCGAAGATGGCTGTCCACGCCATACAGCGTATCGAACACATAATAGGCGTGGTTGCTGGTGACGAGCGCGGTCGTATAGACGGGGTCCAGCACGGTGAGGTTCGCGTGCGGCACGAAGGTCATCACCCGCCCGCGGTCTGACTGCGCCAGTGCCGGCAACGGCAAGGTAACCGACGCCAGCGCGGCCCCGAGGACTCCACGACGGTTCATGGTGAGCTCCTGATGGTCGTTTCGGGTTCGCTGACCCGCATTCCCAGGCAGGGTAAACATGGCGCGTCAGGTCAGGCAATGCGCGAGGAAACAGTCGTTGGAGGTCCCGACGAGCCGGCTGGTGAACGGGCTGGCGCGCGAGGCGCCTGGTAACGGGCCTGACCATCCGCCGGCCGGCGACATCGGCGGCTCACGCCCCGCGACCTTTCCGGCCGCGGCCGCCTGGCCCGCTCCCGCTGCCATTCCATTGACACCTGGCCCGACCGGGCGTGCCTTGCGACAATAATGGGGAGCGCCTGACATGGACCTGCCGACTGTTCCTCCCGACCCGCTCGCCGGCATGGGGATCGCCGCCTTCGG
>JADYYZ010000538.1 GCA_020853405.1 Acetobacteraceae bacterium | reverse complement strand
TGATCATTTCGCACGACCGCTGGTTCCTCGACCGGCTGGCAACCCACATGCTGGCGTTCGAGGGCGACAGCAAGGTGGTGTGGTTCGAGGGCAATTTCGAAGCCTACGAGGCCGACCGCAAGCGCCGCCTGGGGGCGGACGCCGCCCCGCCGCACCGGATCAAGTACACCCCCCTCGTCCGCGCCTATGGGCGCGCCGGCCGCGGGTGCGGGCGTGACGATGCACAGGCGGCCGGTCGGGCGGCCGGTCGGGCGGCCGGTCAGGCGGCCGGTCGGGCGGCCGGTCAGGCGGCTGCGCGACGCCGCCTTGTTCCCGCCAGTCCCAGCAGGCCCGCGCCCAACAGCGCCAGCGATGCCGGCTCCGGCACTGCGGCGAAAGTGAAATTGATCACCAATTGCGTTCCGTCCGCATAGGACAGGCTGTTCCAGTCCAGCCGGATCTCGTCGCCGGTCAGCGTCACCCGCGACGCATCGAAGCCGGCCAGCGTGCTGGCACCATCCACCGAGGCGCCGGCGATGCCGTGCGGCGCGGTGCCGATGAAGCGCAGCCCGTTGAACGACGCCGGGTTCCAGGTCGGGCTGGACAGCACGGTGTCGAACACGATCGACAGGCTCGCCGCGGCAACATCGACGATCAGGTCGGTGACGTTCTCCACGTCGATGACCGAGTCGACGCCGGCGCCGACCACGAAGTCGGCAGGTGTCGCGGTCGCGTTGGCATAGACCGTGCTGAGGTCAGCAAAGCGGTAGCTGACGTTGAACCCTTGGCCGATCAGGCTCGCCTGGGCGGGAAGGCCCCCGGCCAGCAGCGCGATCGCCGCGGTTGCAGCGAGAAACAGAGTGCGCATGGAGCCCCCTCGACGCATGCATTGCCCCTTCGGCAAGCATGCAAGTAATCGAGTGGCTGTGTAAACTAGAAACCGATGGATCAATACAACCTGAGCCTGCGCCGGCTGTCCGATCTTCGTCGCCCCGCTGCTCCAAGTGGCGCCTGGTGCAGCCACGGCGCGCGGGGGCCGCGCCTTTTTCAGCCCCCGGCAAGTCGCCCGCGCATCTTCTCCTGGGGCGCCGCGAGTTCTGGCGCTGGCACCTCGCCGAAGCCGGATGCCTCGGCCGGCCGGGTCTCAGCGCTTCTCGATGTTCCAGAACACCATCACGGGTGAGGCCAGCACGCCGGTCACGGCGGCGCGCCTCGCGTACGGCAGATCAACCTGGCCGAGCACGCGATAGGGCTGCACCTCGGCGAGCCTGGCCTGCAACTGGTGGGCAAGCCGCACCCGGGCCGCATCGTCCGCGGCCTCGATGAAAGCGCCCCTGATCCGCTCGGCCTCTTCGTCGCACGGCCAGCCCGACCAGTTGCGGCCGTCGCAGCTCATGTTGGTGCCGATGTTGGTCAGCGGGTGGAACATGGTGGCACCCGATGCCCCCGTGACGAACAGGTTCCAGCCGCCCTGGTCGGGCGGGTCCTTGCGTGGCTGGCGCGTGATCACCGTGCCCCAGTCGTTGTACTGCAGGTCGATGGTCATGCCGGCCCGGCGCATGGACGAGGCGACCACTTCCGCCATCCGCCCGATCCAGGGGATGTCGTTGGTCGTCACGAACACGAGTTTCTCGCCGCGGTACCCGGCCTCGGCCAGCAGGCTTCGCGCGCGTTCGATGTTCGGGCGCGCGAAGCCGCTGCTGCCATCCTCGGAACCATAGGGGCTGCCGCAGATGAAGAAGGCATCGCAGCGCCGCCAGTAGCGTTCGTCGCCGAAGCCCGCTGCCATCACGTCGGCCTGGTCGGTGAGATAGGCGAGCGCCAGCCGCGCGCGCGCATCGTTGAACGGCGGGAACAGGGAGTTCGGCCGCAGCATGCCCTGCACGCCGATGTTGTTCAGGCGGTCCAGCGTGGTGCCGCGCTGGCGGCTGAGCACGGGAATCAGGTCGGCCGCCGGCTGCTCCCAGATATCGACCTCGCCGGTCGCGAGTGCGCCGGCAACCGTGCTCGCATCGGGAATATTCAGCCACTCGACGCGATCGACCTTCACCACGCGCCCGCCGGCCAGGCCATCGGCCGGCTCGGCCCGCGGGCGGTATGCCTGGTTCTTCTCATAGACCACGCGCTGGCCCGCCATCCATTGGTCGCGCACGAAACGGAACGGGCCGGAACCGATGGTGGTGGTGACCGGGCGGCCCGGCTCGGTCTTCGCCTCCTCCTCGCGCATGATGATCGGGATCTGGCCCACCGCGCTGCCCAGCGCATAGGTCATCAGGGCGAACGGACGTTTCAGCACCAGCGTGAAGCTTCGCGCATCCACGGCCTCGATGCTGGAAAGCGCATCGCCGATGCGGCTGCCCACCACGTCGCGCGCCATCCAGCGGCGCAGGCTCTGCACCACGTCGGCGGTGGTCACCGGCGCGCCATCGTGGAAGGCAAGGCCCTCGCGCAGCGTGAAGCGCCAGGTCAGCTGGTCGGGCGAGACCTCCCAGCGCTCGACCATCTGCGGCTGCGGCTGCAGTTTTTCGTCCCAGGCGAACAGCGATTCGTAGATCATCAGCCCGTGCATGCGGGTGATCACGACGCTGACCGCCACAGGATCGAGCGTGCGCAGGTCGGCGTGCGGCACCACGCGCAGCACCGACTGGGCGGCCACGGGCCGGGCGGTCATCGGCAGGACGGCGAGGCCGAGGGCGAGGGCGGCGGCAAGGGTACGGGTCAACATCGCGGCGCTCCCTGGGGTCGTTGGGCAGAGCGCACCATGCGCGGGGCGGG
>JADYYZ010000537.1 GCA_020853405.1 Acetobacteraceae bacterium | reverse complement strand
ATCAACACCCCCAGCATGCTGTGCGTCGAGGACGCGCTGGACGGGCTGGCCTGGGCGGAGGCGATCGGCGGGCTCGCCGCACTGGTCGCGCGGAGCGAGGCGAACCTCGCCGCGGTATCGGCCTGGGTCGCGCGCACGCCGAACTACGCGTTCCTGGCCGCCGATCGGGCGACGCGGAGCTGCACCAGCATCTGCCTTGCCATCACCGCGCCCTGGTTCGCCGCCCTCGGTGCCGACGCCAGGGCCGAGGCGGCGAAACGCATCGCCCGTCTGGTCGAGAAGGAAGGCGCCGGGTTCGACCTTGCCGGCTACCGCGATGCACCGCCTGGCTTGCGCATCTGGGGCGGCGCGACCGTCGAGGTCGCCGACATCGAGGCGCTGCTGCCCTGGCTCGACTGGGCTTGCGACAGCATCGCTGCCGCGTCCGGCAGGCAGGCCGCCTGAGCGAAGAAGTCACTCTCCAGGTCGAGGGTGATCTGAACGAGCACAATCCTGGAAGACCCGCATGCTCACCAGCGCCCCCAGAATTCTGATCTCCGACAATCTCTCTCCCGCGGCCGTGAAGATCTTCGAGGAGCGCGGCATCGCCGCCGACCTCCGGCCCGGCCTTGCGCCCGCCGAACTCCGCGCGATCATCGGCGACTACGATGGCCTCGCGGTGCGCAGCGCGACCAGGGTGACGCGCGAACTGCTCGATGCCGCGCCCCGCCTCAGGGTGGTCGGGCGCGCCGGCATCGGCGTCGACAATGTCGATCTGAAGTCGGCGACCGCCCGCGGCGTGGTGGTGATGAACACGCCGTTCGGCAATTCCATCACCACCGCCGAGCATGCGGTCGCCATGATGTTCGCGCTGGCCCGCCAGATCCCGGAGGCGAACGCATCGACCAAGGCGGGCAGGTGGGAGAAGAACCGCTTCATGGGCGTCGAGCTGGCCGCCAAGACGCTGGGCGTGATCGGCTGCGGCAATATCGGCGCGATCGTCGCCGACCGCGCGATCGGCCTCAAGATGAAGGTGATCGCCTATGATCCGTTCCTGTCGGAGACGCGCGCCCGCGAGCTCGGGGTGGAGAAGGTCAACCTTCCCGACCTGCTGGCGCGCGCCGACATCATCACCCTGCACGCGCCGCTGACCGAGGGTACGCGCAACATCCTCGATCGCGTCGCGCTGGCAAAGGCCAGGAAGGGCGTGCGCATCGTCAACTGCGCCCGCGGCGGCCTGGTCGACGAAGCGGCGCTGGCCGATGCGATCCGCGATGGTCACGTCGCCGGTGCCGCGCTCGATGTGTTCGAGACCGAGCCGGCGACCGCCTCGCCCCTGTTCGCGCTCGAGAACGTGGTGTGCACGCCGCACCTGGGTGCTGCCACCACCGAGGCGCAGGAGAACGTGGCGCTGCAGATCGCCGAGCAGATGAGCGACTTCCTGCTGACCGGGGCGGTCGCCAACGCGATCAACATGCCCAGCATCTCGGCCGAGGACGCGCCGCGGCTGCGTCCCTACCTCGCGCTCGTGCACCAGCTCGGCGCGATCGCCGGGCAGCTCACCAACGCCACCGGCCGCGAGCTCAAGGCGATCCGCATCGAGTACGAGGGGGCGGCGGCGCAGCTGAACCACCGCCCGCTGACCGCGGCCGCGGTCGCCGGCGTGCTCGGCCCGATCATGGCGGGTGTCAACATGGTGAACGCGCCGGGACTTGCGCGCGAGCGCGGCATAGCGATCCTGGAAACCGTCGCCGAGCGCGCCTCCGCCTACCAGACCGGGGTGCGGCTGGTGCTGGTGACCGACCGCGACGAGAAGGCGGTCGCCGGCACGCTGTTCGGCGACCGGCCGCGGCTGACCGCGATCAAGGACATCCCGGTCGAGGCCGAGCTCGCCGGCCACATGCTGTACGTGACCAACCAGGACAAGCCGGGCTTCATCGGCCGCTTCGGCGCCACCCTGGCCGAGGCCGGGATCAACATCGCGACCTTCCATCTCGGCCGCAGCGCGCCGGGCAGGGACGCGGTCTGCCTGGTCGCGGTCGATGGCCCGGTGGCCGAGGACGTGCTGGCCCGCATCCGCGCCATCCCGCAGGTGGTGCAGGCATCCGCGCTCGCGTTCTAGCTGGCCCCGCCCGCGAACCCTCCCGCCGCTGTGGCGGATTGGCTATAGGGACCGCGCCCATGATGGACGACGCACCGAACCCAGCGCTGCTGCCGGCCGGCCTGTCCGACGTGCTGCCCCCGCACGCCGAGACCGAGGCGCACGCCATCGAGACGATGGCGGGCGTCTTTGCCCGCCACGGTTTCCAGCGCGTCAAGCCGCCGCTGCTGGAGTTCGAGGAGGGGCTGCTGTCGGGCAGCGGGGCGGCGACCGCCGAACAGACCTTCCGGCTGATGGACCCGGTCAGCCAGCGCATGATGGGGCTGCGTGCCGACATCACGCCGCAGGTCGCGCGCATCGCCGCGACGCGGCTGGCCGCCGCCGCACGGCCGCTGCGGCTTTCCTATTCCGGCCAGGTGCTGCGGGTGCGCGGCAGCCAGCTCCAGCCCGCCCGCCAGTTCGCCCAGGCCGGCATCGAGCTGATCGGTCCCGACAGCCACGAGGCCGATGGCGAGGTGGTCGCGGTCGGTGCCGAGGCGCTCGCGGCCGCCGGCATCGCCGACCTTTCCATCGACCTCACGCTGCCGACCATGGCCGCGCTGATCGTCGAATCCGCCGGCCTCGACCCCGAGGCGAAGCGGGCGCTCTATCACGCGCTCGACCGCAAGGATGGCGCCGCGGTCGTCGCCGGCGCCGGCAGCCAGGCAACTTTGCTCGAAACCCTGCTGTCGGCTGCCGGCCCCGCCGACCGCGCCCTTCTCGTGCTCGCCGGCGCTGCCCTGCCGCAGGCCGGCCGCGCCCTTGCCGAGCGCGCCGGCGCCACCATCGCGGCGGTACGGGCGCGCAATCCTGGCCTGGTGCTGACGCTCGATCCGCTGGAATTCCGCGGCTGGCGCTATCACCGCGAACTCGCCTTCAGCATCTTCGCGCACAACTCCGGCGAGGAGCTGGGCCGAGGCGGCCGCT
>JADYYZ010000536.1 GCA_020853405.1 Acetobacteraceae bacterium | reverse complement strand
GCACCTTTGGTCACGACCGAGGCGCAGCTGGACGAGGCAATGGCTATGCTGGGGGCGGCATTGGCCGACGCCGGCGGCTGAGAACCGGGAACGCAACGGAATACAACAGGGCCGCGACCGGCGGCCAGCAGACAGAGAGGAGAGCAGAATGACGGGATCCTTGTTCGACGCATCCGGCCCGCTTTCTTCCATCAGCAGGCGCACGGCGCTTGGCCTGATGGCGGGCGGTGCGATGGCCGCAGGCGGCGCGAACCGGGCACACGCCCAGGCCGGTACGCCGAAGCGCGGCGGCAAAATCCGCGTCTCCGGCACCTCGACCTCGACCGCCGACACGCTCGACCCGGCGAAGCAGTCGCTGTCGACCGACTACGCGCGCTGCAACATGTTCTACAACCCGCTTGCGACGCTGGACGAAAGCCTGACACCGCAGCCGGCGCTGGCCGAAAGCTGGGAGACCACGAACGCCAAGGACTGGGTGTTCCGCCTGCGGCCCGGCGTCACCTTCCACGACGGCAAGCCACTGACGCCTGCCGACGTGGTGTTCTCGCTCAGCCGCCACAAGGACCCCGCCACGGCGTCGCGCGCGCGCTCGCTCGCGATGCAGATGAGCACGATCACGGCGGACGGCCCGAACGCGGTGCGGATCACGCTGGAGGCGCCGAACGCCGACCTGCCGGTGGTGCTGGGCACGTTCCATTTCCACATCATCAGGGATGGCACCACCGACTTCGCGACCGCGAACGGCACCGGCCCGTTCCTGTGCAAGGAATTCTCGCCGGGCGTGCGCTCGATCGCGACCCGCAACCCCAACTACTGGCAGGCCGGCAAGCCCTATCTCGACGAGGTCGAGTTCATCGGCATCCCCGACGAACAGGCCCGCGTGAACGCGCTGCTGTCGGGCGACATCCAGCTGATGGCGGGCGTCGATCCCCGGTCGGTCCGGCGGATCAACCAGGCGCAGGGCTTCGGCATCTTCGAAACCCGCGCCGGCTACTACACCAACCTGGTGATGCGGGTGGACCAGGCGCCCGCCAACAACCCCGATTTCGTGCTGGCGATGAAGTATCTGTTCGACCGCCAGCAGATCCGCCAGGCAGTGCTGCGCGGGCACGGCGTGATCGCCAACGACCAGCCGATCGACCCCAGCAACCGCTTCTTCTATCCGGATCTCGCGCAGCGGCCGTACGACCTCGATCGCGCGAAATTCCACTTCCAGAAGTCGGGGGTGGGCGGCGCCGCGCTGCCGCTGGTCTGTTCAACCGCCGCTCCCGGCTCGATCGACATGGCGCAGGTGATGCAGCAGAGCGGCCAGAAGATCGGCCTCAACCTCGAACTGCGCCGCGTGCCGGCCGACGGCTATTGGGCGAACCATTGGTTCAAGCATCCGCTGGGTTTCGGCGCGATCAACCCGCGGCCCAGCGCCGACATCCTGTTCACGCTGTTCTTCAAGTCGGATGCGCCCTGGAACGAGAGCGGCTGGAAGAACCCCCGCTTCGACGAGCTGCTGGGGCTCGCGCGCGCGGAAACCGACAACGACAAGCGCAAGGCGATGTATGCCGAGATGCAGACGCTGGTGGCCGAGCATTGCGGCATCGGCATTCCGGTGTTCCAGAACCTGCTGGACGGGCACACCAGCAAGCTCAAGGGGCTGCGACCGATCCCGGTCGGCAACCTGATGGGCTTCGACTTCGCCCAGCACGTCTGGCTGGAGTCGTGATCCGCCCTCGATCACCGGGGGCGGCCTCTGGCCGCCTGGCTCACGCCATCCGGCGCGGGCACCTTCGGCGCCTCGGCATGAGGCAAGACCTCATGCCGCCGGCCTGATCCCGACCGGCAGCGGAGGTCGCGCCGATGCTGAAACTGCTGCTTGGCAGGCTGGCGGTCGGCACGGTCTCGCTGCTGTTCGTCTCGCTTGCGGTGTTCGCGATTACCGCGCTGCTGCCAGGCGACGTGGCCGAGGAGCTGCTCGGCCAGGCCGCGACACCCGAAGCGGTCGCCGGCCTGCGCACCTCGCTCGGGCTCGATCTGCCGGCGCCCTTGCGCTACCTGCACTGGCTTGCCGGCCTGCTGACCGGCGATCCGGGCATCTCGCTGGTCAACAAGGTGCCGGTGGCGCAGCTGATCGGCTCGCGCCTGCCGAACTCGCTGATGCTGGCGGCCGCGACCACGATCGTCGCGGTGCCGCTGGCGCTCGGCTTCGGCATCACCGCGGCGATGTGGCGCGGGTCGCTCTATGATCGCATCGTCAGCATGCTGACGCTGTCCCTGGTCTCGGTGCCCGAGTTCCTGGTCGCGACCGCGGCGGTGCTGGTGTTCGCGGTGCATCTGCGCTGGCTGTCGGCGCTCTCGCTGGTCACCGAGGTCACCTCGTTCGGCCAGCTGCTGCGGGCGTTCGTGATGCCGGTGCTGTCGCTGTCCTTCGTGATCACGGCGCAGATGGTACGCATGACGCGCGCCGCCGTGATCGACCAGCTGCGCGCACCGTACGTGGAGATGGCGGTGCTGAAGGGGGCGGGGCCGATCCGCGTGGTGCTCCAGCACGCGCTGCCGAACGCGGTCGGCCCGATCGTCAACGCCATCGCGCTCAGCCTTTCCTATCTGCTGGGCGGCGTCATCATCATCGAGATCATCTTCAACTATCCCGGCATCGCCAAACTGTTCGTCGATGGGGTGGCGACCCGCGACATGCCGCTGGTGCAGGCCTGCGCGATGATCTTCTGCGCCGCCTACCTCATCCTGGTGACCGCCGCCGACATGATCGCGATCGCCGCCAACCCGAGGCTGCGCCACCGATGACCCCCGCCACCGAACCCGACGCGCCGCCCGCCCGCCGCTTGCGCCTGCCTGGCCCGGCTGCGCTGCTCGGCCTTGCGATCACCCTGTTCTGGGTTGCCATGACGTTGGCCGGCCCGCTGATCGCCCCGCACGATGCCGGCGCCATTGTTGATGAGGATGTACTGAGCCCGATCAGCGCCGCCTTCCCGCTGGGCAGCGACTATCTCGGCCGCGACATGCTGAGCCGCATCCTGTGGGGTGCCCGCTACACGGTGGGGGTGGCGCTTGCCGCGGCGGTGATCGCCAGCGGTTCCGGCCTGCTGCTGGGCATGAGTGCTGCCGCCTGGGGCGGTTGGCTCGACAACGTGATCAGCCGCAGCATCGACACCCTGGTTGCCATCCCCTCGAAAATGTTCGCGCTGGTGGTGGTGGCGGCGTTCGGCTCGTCGGTGCCGGTGCTGGTGCTGACCGCGGGCATCATCTACATCCCCGGTGCCTTCCGCATCGCGCGCTCGCTCGCGGTCGGGGTGAACGCGCTCGATTTCGTGCGGGTGGCGCGGGCCCGCGGCGAGGGCACGTTCTTCGTCGTGCGCGAGGAGATCCTGCCCAACATCATCGGGCCGGTGCTGGCCGATTTCGGCCTGCGCTTCGTGTTCATCGTGCTGCTGCTTTCCGGCCTCTCGTTCCTCGGCCTCGGCGTGCAGCCGCCGAACGCCGACTGGGGGTCGCTGGTGCGCGAGAACCTCACCGGCCTCTATGAGGGAGCGCCCGCCGTGCTGATGCCGGCGCTGGCGATCGCAACGCTTACGATCGGCGTCAACCTGCTGATCGACAGTATCTCCGGCAGCCAGGCGAGCGAGGCCGGCTGATGGCAGGCATCGCAACGGGTGCCACGACCGGTGCGCCGGTGGTCGAGGTAGAAGGTCTGTGCGTGAGCGCGAGGGCCGCCGACGGGCGCGACATATCCATCGTGCAGGACGCGAGCTTCCGCATCGGCAAGGGCGAAGTGCTGGCGCTGATCGGCGAATCCGGGTCGGGCAAGACCACGATCGCGCTGTCGCTGATGGGCTATGCGCGGCCCGGCTGCCGGATTTCCGGCGGCCGGATCAGTGTCGGCGGCACCGAGATCCTGTCGCTCGCGCCGCATGCGCTGCGGGCGCTCCGCGGCCGGCGCGTCGCCTACGTGGCGCAGTCGGCGGCGGCCGCCTTCAACCCCGCTCGCAGCATCATGGCGCAGGTCACCGAGGTCGCGCGCATCCACGCCACCTCCAGCGTCGCGGAGGCCGAGGCCAAGGCGCGTAAACTGTTCCGCGACCTGGCGCTGCCCGACCCGGATCATATCGGCGAGCGCTACCCGCACCAGGTCTCGGGCGGGCAGCTGCAGCGGCTGATGGCAGCGATGGCGCTGATCGCCGAGCCGGAACTCGTGATCCTCGATGAGCCGACGACCGCGCTCGACGTCACCACCCAGATCGAGGTGCTGCGCGCCTTCCGCCACGTGGTGCGCGAGCGCGGCACCACCGGCGTCTATGTCAGCCACGACCTTGCGGTGGTGGCGCAGATGGCCGACCGCATCGCGGTGCTGCGCGACGGCACCATCCGCGAGGTCGGGCCGACGCCGAAGATCATAACCGAGCCCGAGAACCCGTACACGCAAAGCCTGCTGGCGGCTGCAAGGCCGGTGCCGCGCGGCGATGCCGCACCCGACCCGGCGGCGCAGGCGCTGCTGGAGGTCGAGGGCCTGTCGGCCGGCTACGGCCGCCTGCCGGTGCTGGAAGACATCGCGCTCAGGATCCCGCGCGGGGCGGCCCTTGGGGTGATCGGCGAGTCCGGCTGCGGCAAGAGCACGCTGGCGCGGGTCGTCGCTGGCCTGCTGCCCTGGTCGGCCGGTGCGGTCCGGCTTGGCGGTGCGGCGCTGGCGCCCGATATCGGTGGCCGCACCGCCGACCAGCTGCGGCGGGTGCAGCTGGTGTTCCAGAGCGCGGATACCGCGCTCAACCCGGCGCGCAGCATCCAGCGCATCCTCGGCCGGCCGCTCCGGAAATTCCACGGCCTGTCGGGCGAGCCCCTGCGCCGGCGCACCCTCGAGCTGCTCGATCTCGTGCAGCTGCCGGCCCGTCTCGCCGATCGCCTTCCCGGCGCGCTTTCCGGCGGCCAGAAGCAGCGCGTGAACCTCGCGCGCGCGCTTGCCGCCGAGCCCGATCTGATCCTGTGCGACGAGGTGACCTCGGCGCTCGATACCGTGGTCGGGGCCGCGATCCTGGAGCTGATGCACAAGCTCCGCCGCGAACTCGGCGTCTCCTACATGTTCATCAGCCACGACCTGCACACGGTGCGCGCCGTGTGCGACGAAGTGATGGTGCTGTATGCCGGGCGCACGGTCGAGCAGGGATCGCGCCAGGCGATCGAAACCGCACCCTGGCACCCCTATGCGCAGCTGCTGTTCAGCTCGGTCCCCGAACTCCGCCCCGGCTGGCTGGACAGCCGCCCGCCGCGGCCGGAAGGCGAGGTGCCGATTGCCGGCCGCGCCGGCCCTGCCTGCGCCTTCTTCCCGCGCTGCCCGGTGCGCATCGACCCCACCTGCAAGACGGTGCGGCCGCCGGTCCGCACCCTGTCGAAGGGCAGCTCGATCGCCTGCCACCGGCAGGAAACCGAGCTGACGGACCTCAGCTGATCCAGTCCTTCCAGCGGTAATAAAGGCCGACGGCAGGCAGGAACCAGGGCGGGCCGAAATGCCCGGGAATCGCCGGCCAGGCAAGGTCGCGGAACGGGTTGGCAGCGGCATCGCCGCCCATCACCCGTGCCATCACCTGGCCCATATGCACCGACATCTGCGCGCCGTGCCCGGAAAAGCCCATGGCATAGTGCATGCCCTCGTGCTCACCGGCACGCGGCAGGCGGTCGGCGGTCATATCGACGATGCCGCCCCAGCAGTAGTCGATCCGCACG
>JADYYZ010000535.1 GCA_020853405.1 Acetobacteraceae bacterium | reverse complement strand
CGAAGGCGCGCGGTTCGCGGCGTCTCGGGCTAGAGTCTGCTGGTTTCGGGCGGAAGCATGGCCTGAGGTGGCGAGGTGGTTTGAGCCTTCTGCCGGGCTGACGATGTCGAGGGGTCGGTCGGCCTTGCGCCAGGTTTTCTCGACCGATGGCGGGGTCGCGGCACGCATGAGGTGCTTTGGTTTGGCGAACAGGCGCTCGATCGGGTTCAGGTCCGGGCTGTAGGGCGGCAGGAACAGCAGATGCGCGCCGGCGTCGCGGATGGCGCGCCGGGCACGGCGCCCGTTGCGGCTGCCGAGATTGTCGAGGATGACGATGTCGCCCGGCGCCAGGGTCGGCACCAACACCTGCTCGACATAGGTGGCGGACAGCGCTCTCCGTTGATCGGCCCGTCGATCACCCAAGCCGCCGGAGCCGGCGCCCGGCGCCTGAGGGTGAGCCACGACCGATATCATCGGCCAAGGCATTTGACCGATGATGTCAGTGCCGGAAGTGGCGCATGCCCGTGAACACCATCGCCACACCCGCGGCATCGGCGGCGGCGATCACCTCGGCGTCGCGCATCGACCCGCCAGGCTGGATCACCGCGGTCGCACCCGCCGCGACCGCTGCCAGCAGCCCGTCGGCGAACGGGAAGAACGCATCCGATGCCACCACCGCTCCGTTGGCGGGGCTGTCCGCCAGTCCGGCCGCGCGGCCTGCCTCCTCGGCCTTCCAGGCGGCGATGCGCGCGGCATCGACGCGGCTCATCTGGCCGGCGCCGATGCCGACGGTTGCCAGCTCCTTCGCATAGACGATCGCGTTCGACTTCACGTGCTTGCAGACGCCGAAGGCGAACACCAGGTCGCGCAGCTCGGAAGGCGTCGGGGCGCGCCGCGTCACCACCTTCAGCTCGGCGAACGAAACCCGCCCGGCGTCGCGCGTCTGCACCAGCAGTCCGCCTGCCAGAGAACGCACCAGCAGCCCGGGTTCGGCCGGGTCGGGCAGGCCCCCTGCCAGCAGCAGGCGAAGGTTCTTCTTCCTCGCGAACACCGTCTTCGCGCCCTCGGTCGCGTCGGGGGCGATCACCACCTCGGTGAAGATTTTTGCGATCCGTTCGGCCGCCGCCTCGTCGAGCGTGCGGTTGACCGCGACGATGCCGCCGAATGCCGAGACCGGGTCCGAGGCCAGCGCCCGGTCCCAGGCGGCGGCGAGATTTTCCCCCTGCGCCACGCCGCACGGGTTGGCGTGCTTGACGATCACCACCGCCGGTTCGCTGAACTCGGCGACGCATTCATATGCCGCGTCGGTGTCGTTGAGGTTGTTGTACGAGAGCGCCTTGCCCTGCAGCTGCACGGCACTTGCCACGCCGGGGCGGCTTTCGCTCGCGTAGAACGTGGCCTCTTGGTGCGGGTTCTCGCCATAGCGCAGCGCCTGGCGGCGGCGTGCGGCGATGCACAGGCGCTCCGGAAAGGTCTCGCCCTGCTGGGCGGCCCACCAGGCGGCGATCGCCGCGTCGTAGGTGGCGGTGCGCGCGAAGGCAGCGGCGGCAAGCCGGCGGCGGAGCGGAAGCGTGGTGCCGCCGGCGCCGAGCTCCGCGATCGCGTCGGCATACTGCGCGGGGTCGGTCAGCACCGTGACGGCGGAAAAATTCTTCGCCGCGCTCCGGATCATCGCCGGGCCGCCGATATCGATGTTCTCGATCGACTCGGCGAAGTCCGCGCCGCGCGCGACGGTGGCCTCGAACGGGTAGAGATTCACCGCGACCAGGTCGATCGGCAGGATCGCATGGCGCGCCATCTCGGCCTGGTGGCCCGGCCGGTCGCGCAACCCGAGCAGGCCGCCATGGATCTTCGGCACCAGCGTCTTGACGCGACCATCGAGCATCTCCGGCACGCCGGTGAACTCCTCCATGTCGGTCACCCGAAGCCCTGCCTCGCGCAGTGCCCTGGCGGTGCCGCCGGTGGACAGCAGCTCGGCGCCGTGCGCGACCAGTGCGCGGGCGAGATCAAGCAGCCCGGTCTTGTCGGAGACGGAGAGCAGGGCGCGGCGGATTGTCGTGCGGTCGGTCATGGCGGGTCCGGAACAGAGGGGCGGGCGGGCCTGGAGCATGATCGCTTCAGATTGAAGCGGTCATGCTCCGCGAGGCATTGTTTGGGTGCGTGATTCACGTCTCCGGCGGGTCCGCCTCCGACGATCACGCACTAGCCCGGCGGCAGAGGCACTACAACCCCCTGCCTTTGCCGATCACCTCGTGGCCGAATTTTTCGCGGATCCTTGCCACCGCCCGCTCCGCCGCCGCCCGGCGCGGCGCCTCGGGGTCGGCAAGGTCACCGCGGTCGGCCTCGCCGGACGGTGCGAGCGGCTGCGCGCCGATGCCGATCAGGCGGAAGCGCCGCGTGCCGTCGACCTCGTGCGACAGCAGCCCGTCGGCAGCGCGGAACAGGGTTTCGGCAAGCACGGTCGGGGCGGCAAGGCGGCTGGTCCGGGTCAGCAGGCGGAAGCGGTCGGTCTTCAGTTTCAGCACCACGCCGGCGGCGGCGAGCTGGTGGGCGATCAGCCGGCCGGCCAGTTTCTCGCACAGCCGCCACAGGTGCCGCGCGAGCTCGGCGTGCGCGGCGAGATCGGCCTCGAAGGTCGTCTCGGTACTGATCGACCTGGTTTCGCGCTCGGCCCGCACCGGCCGGGAATCCTCGCCGCGGGCGCGGGCACACAGGGCCGGCCCCTCCTCGCCCAGCATCCGCGCCGCCTCGGCCGGTGACAGCGCCTGCAGCTGGCCAAGGCGGAAGAAGCCCTTCCTCGCCAGCGCCTCGGCCAGCACCCTGCCGACCCCTGGCAGCAGCGAGGCGGGACGCTCGGCCAGCACGGCGGCGGCATCCTTTCGGCCGATCACGGCAAAGCCGCGCGGCTTGTCGAAATCGGCGGCGATCTTGGCAAGCAGGCGGTTGGGCGCGAGCCCGACCGAGATCGTGATGCCAAGCCTCGCCTCGACCGCCTGCGCGAAGCGCGCCATCACGATCGCGGGCGGCGCCCGGTGCAGGGCCTCGGTGCCGGCAAGGTCGAGCACCGCCTCGTCGATCGACAGCGGCAGCACGAGCGGGGTCAGCGCGTCCAGCATCCGCCGCACCTCGCGCGCCACCGCCACGTATTTCGCCATGTCGGGGCGGACCACCATCGCGCCGGGGCAGAGCTGCATCGCCTTGAACATCGGCATCGCGCTTTTCACGCCGGAGAGCCGCGCGACATAGCAGGCCGCCGCCACCACCCCGCGTCGCCCGCCGCCGACGATCAGAGGGGTGGCCGCGAGCTCCGGCCGGCCGCGCTTCTCCACGCTGGCATAGAACGCATCGCAATCGACATGCGCGATCGTGAGCTCGAACAGTTCCGGATGCCCGACCAGCCGGTGGCCGCCGCAGCCGGCGCAGCGCCTCGCGCCATCCTCCGCCCGCGCCTCGCAGTCGCGGCAGAAGGCGGGCACGGCATCAGTCCCACAGCCTGGCCGCGCCGATCACGCCGGCGCTGTCGCCCTGGGCCGCGCGCAGCAGCGGCGTGCGGATGGTCTCGCTCAGCACCCGGCCGGGCCAGAGTTTCGGCACCTCCGCGTAAAGGTGCGCGAGGTTCGAGACACCGCCGCCCAGCACGATCGCGTCGGGGTCGAGCACGTTGATGATGGCGGCAAGCCCACGCGCCAGCCGGTCGGCGTGGCGGCGCACCGCCGCCGCCGCGCGCGGGTCGCCGGCAGCGGCGGCGGCAACCGCGTCATGGCCGGTGGCGGTCCCCGCCTCGCGTGCCAGGGCGGGGCCGGCAACCCAGGTTTCCAGGCAGTTCCTCCTTCCGCACCAGCAATCCTGGCCGGGATACTCGTCGGCTTCCGGCCAGGGCAGTGGCGTATGGCCCCATTCGCCGGCGATGCGGTTGATGCCTTCGTGCACGCGGCCGCCGATCGCGATGCCGCCGCCGCAGCCGGTGCCCAGGATCACCGCGAACACCACACCGCACCCGTCCGCGGCCCCGCCCGGGCCTGCCTCGGCCGCGGCCAGGCAGTTGGCGTCGTTGGAAACCCGCACCGCGCGCCCGAGTGCCGCGGCAAGGTCATCGGCGAAGCGCTCGCCGTTCAGTTCCACCGTGTTGGCGTTGCGCACCCGCCCGGTATCGGCGGCGATGCTGCCGGGAATGCCGACGCCCACCGGCAGGCCGGCATCGCCCGCGGCGGCGGCCGCTTCCTCGGCCAGGCGGGCGACCGCGGCGACGATCGCGCCATAGGCGCCGCGCGGCGTGGCGATGCGCCGTCGGTAGCCGATGCTGCCATCGCCTGCCAGCACCGCCACCTCGGTCTTGGTGCCGCCCAGGTCGATGCCGATGCGGGGCCTGATGCGGGGCCTGGCCATGCCGCAAGTCATGGCGCAGCGGGCGGGCTTGCTCAAGCCGCCGGGCTTTCGGCTAAACTGGCGCCATGGCATCCGAAACCGTTCTGGACGTGAAGGGGCTCGCCTGCCCGCTGCCGGTGCTGCGCGCGAACAAGGCACTGCGCGGGCTTGCCGCCGGCGACCGGCTGCGCGTGCTGGCGACCGATCCTGCCAGTGCGTCCGACATGCGCGCCTACTGCCGGACCTCCGGCCATGCGCTGCTGTCGGTTTCGGAGAAGGACGGCGTGCTGAGTTTCCTGATCCAGAAGCGCGTGAAGCAGGAAGCCGGGGCGGAGGACGGCGGGCAGGATCGCGGCGGGCAGG
>JADYYZ010000534.1 GCA_020853405.1 Acetobacteraceae bacterium | reverse complement strand
GCGCAGGCGACAAGGTCGGCGCGATCGCGGTCATCGCACGATCTCCTGCATTGATCCCTGTTCCAGTCCGCTGCCGCCTTCCGCGGCAGCACGCGATGCTGCGTGTCGTCACCTCGAAGCAGCGATGCACACGCGGCCAGACGTCATAACGAAGCGGATTGGTTGCGGGACCGTTAATCCGCGCGAACCGCTCCCCCCTTTTCGGCGATGCCGGCAGCGGTGATCTCGAAGGCGGCGGGCCGAAGCCCCTCGCAGTGGCGGCGCCACATCGCCAGCAGCGCCTGTTCGAGCCCATCGGCGACGCGGCCCGGCGCCCGCAGTCCGGCGGCGACCCGGTCGCGCAGGCCGGCCCGGAGTGCCGCGAGCTCGCCGGTGTGCGTCGCCCAATGGGTGGCGATCCCAAGATACGCATCCTCGCTGTCGGCGATGAAGTCCTGCATGCCGACATGGCCGAGGATCGAGAGGCCGACGCGGGCCGGCACGGTGCGCCCGGCCAGCGTCACCGTCGGCACCCCCATCCATAGCCCGAAGCAGGTGGTGGTCGCGCCGGCATAGGGGAAACTGTCCAGCAGCAGATCGACCTCGTTGTGGTAGGCGAGATACTCGGCGATCGCGGCGCGCGGGCGCAGCAGCACCCGCTCCGGCCCGATGCCTTCGCGCGCGAAGCGGGCCAGCACATCCTGCCGCACGGCCTCGTCGCGCATGCCGCCAAGCAGGAAGCGCGATCCGGGCACGGCGTGCAGCACCCTTGCCCACAGCGCCAGCACCGGGCCGCCCGATTTCACGATGCGGTTGAAACTGCCGAAGGTGAAGCAGCCGGCGCCGAGCGCGGGCAGTGCCGCGACCTCGGGTGCCGCGACCACCGGGTCGAACACCGTGGTCGCGGGGATGCACACGATGTTCTCGGTGAACTGCGCATCCAGCATGCCGGGCGGCGTCAGCTGCGGGTTGCCGATATAATAGTCCATCCGCGACAGCCCGGTGGTGCCGGGATAGCCGATCCAGGTCACCTGCACCGGGGCCGGCTTCAGCGCGAATGCCGAAAGCCGGTTGAACGCGGTGTGGCCGGACAGGTCGAACAGGATGTCGATCCGGTCGGCGGCGATGCGCGTTGCCAGTTCGGCATCGCTCCAGTGCGCCACCCTGGCCCAGCCGCGGGTCGCTGCCCGCAGCCGCGCGGTCACCTGGTCGTCCGCCGAGTGGTTGCTGTAGGCGAACAGCTCGTAGCCGCGGGCCGCCAGGATCTCCCACAAGGGGGCGACGAAATGCGCGACCGCGTGCCCGCGCAGGTCGCCGGAGACGAAACCGATGCGTGGCCGCCCGCCCGCGCGCGCCGCGACCGGCGGGTGCACGCGGGGCGTCGTTCGCGCTTCGAGGCGCCGGCCGAATTCCAGGTGCTCGGCGAAGATCGCCTCCGGTGCCGCGTCCTGGGCGTGCGCGAGGCAGAACAGCAGGTTGCCGCGCGTCGGCACGTGGTCGGGGCTCTGCGCAAGCGCGCTCCGGAACGCCTCGACCGCCTCGACGAGGCGCCCCTGGTGCATCAGCACGTTGCCGAGATTGTTGTGGGCGATGAAGAAATCCGGGTTCAGCGCGATCGCGTGCCGATAACAGGCCTCCGCCTCGACCAGCTCGCCGCGGTCCTTCAGCAGGTTTCCGAGGTTGGCGTGCGTGCCATGAAGGCGCGGGTTGAGCCCGATCGCATGGCGGAAGGCGGCCTCCGCCTCGGCCCGGCGGCCGAGTTCGCGGAGCGCGTTGCCGAGATTGCCGTGCGCCTCGGCGAAGCCGGGCGAAAGCGCGATCGCCTGGCGATAGGCATCCAGTGCCTCGGCATGGCGACCCTGGTCGAGCAGCACATTGCCGAGATTGTTGTGCGCATCCGGATAGTCGGGCTTCAGCAGGATCGCCTGGCGATAGACCGCCTCGGCCTCGCCAAGGCGGTTCTGGTCGCGCAGGGCCACGGCAAGGTTGCTCGCGATCTCGGCGTTTGCCGGCTGCAGTCGGGCGGCGGCGCGGAATGCCGCCTCCGCCTCCTGCATGCGATTCTGCCGTCGCAGCAGGCTGCCCAGGTTGCTGTGTGCCTCGGCCATCTCCGGCGCCAGCGCGATCGCCTCGCGGCAGGCTTGTTCCGCCGCCTCGAGCTTGCCCTTGCCGGCCCAGGCGTTGGCCCGGTTGACCAGCGCCTGCGCGCGGGCGCGGGGCGCTGCCGCGTCGCCGGCCTGGGTGGCGTTGCCACGATCCAGCAGCAGCGCGAGCCGGCTCGCCGCCCCGGCATCCTCCGGTGCCAGCGCCACCACCCGCCGTGCTGCCTCGATCGCTTCGCCGGTACGGCCAAGCGCCTGGCAGGCGGCCGCGAGGAACTCGAAGATTTCCGGCTGCTCCGGGTGGCGGCTTGCCAGCCTGCGTGCCCGCGCCGCGAGCTTCGCGTGCGCGCCTTTCGCATAGAGCGCGAGCATCGCCTGCATCGCACCCATCAGCGATGCCGGGACCGCCGGTGCCGACGGCGGCGGCGCCGGTGGCGCGGGCGGCGGCGGTGGCGGCCGGTCCGACCCGGCCTGGCCGGGCAGCCGCGCCCGGCGATCGGCATCGATGCGGCGTTCGAGCTCGGCGACCGACGCCTCGGGAAGTCCGAGCCCGGCGGCCTGGCGCAGCGCCTGGCCTGCTG
>JADYYZ010000533.1 GCA_020853405.1 Acetobacteraceae bacterium | reverse complement strand
TCCGCCATCAGGCTGTAGATCGCCATCGTCAGCACCCGGTTGCCCCAGGATTCGATCAGCACGACCGCGAACAGGAACTCGTTCCATGCAAGCAGGAACGTGTACAGCCCGGCGCCGATGAACGCCGGATAGGAAAGCGGCACGAGGGTGCGGAAAACGGCACCAATGCGGGTGCAGCCGTCGACCATCGCGGCATCTTCGATATCGCGGGGGATGTTGATGAAATAGCTTCGCAGCATCAGGATGCAGAACGGCAGGGTGAACGTGAGATACACGATGACCAGCGATGTTCGCGTGTCATACAGCCCGAGCGAGACGAAGATGCGGAAATACGGGATCGACAGCAGCACCAGCGGGAACATCTGGGTCACGATCAGGAACATGATCACCGTTCGCTGACCGCGAAAGCGGAACCGCGCCAGCCCGTACGCAGCCATCGCACCAAGCACCAGCGACAGTACGGTCACCAGCAGCGAAATCGAGATCGTGTTCAGGAAAACGACCAGGTAGCGTGGCGTCTCGAAGATCTTCCGGTAGCCCTCCAGCGTGAAGATTTCCGGCAGCCAGCCGGGCGGCATCCGCATCACCTCGATATTGGGGCGGAGCGAGACGCTCAGCATCCACAGCAGGGGAAAGAACACGATCAGGATCGCGACCACGAGCAGGCCGTAGGTCGCCGTCGCCAGCAGCCGGCGGCTGGCCGTCCTGCCCAGGTGGCGATGACCGGCCGCCATCACCGCGCCTCGCTCATCGCGCGCCGCACGTAGAACGCGCTGACGATGAAAAGGGCTGCGAACATCACCATCGCCTCGGCCGAGGCATAGCCGAACCGCAGGTTCTGGAACCCGTTGAAGTAGATCGCGGTCGCCAGCACCTCCGATGAATGCGCCGGCCCGCCGCCGGTCATCACATAGACCGGATCGAAGGCCCGGAACGTCCAGATGAAGTCGAGCAGGACGATCGTCGCGATCACGCCGCGCAGCTGCGGGATGGTGATGTGCAGGAACTGCTGCGCAAGCGAGGCGCCGTCGATCTCGGCGGCCTCGTACAGGTTGGGGGGAATCGCCTGCAACCCGGCCAGCAGCATCACCATGAAGAACGGGAACGCACGCCAGACGTTCATCGCGGTGACGGAGCCGAGCGCCGTCGCGGGATCGCCAAGCCACGAGATCGCGCCGTTCGGGTCCATCAGCCCGAGCGAGGCGAACAGGCTGTTGATCACCCCGAACGGCTGCAGCATCAGCACCCAGATCATCCCGGCAACCGTCGGGGCCAGCAGCCATGGCACGATCAGAAGCCCCCGCGCGAGCGAGCGGAACATGGCGTTCAGCCGCATGTTCAGCAGCACCGCAAGCCCGAGCCCGATCACCAGATGCAGCAGAACGCTCGCCACGGTGAAGATGATCGTATTGAGCGACGCGGTCCAGAACAGCGGATCGCCCGCCAGCTCGACGTAGTTGCCGAAGCCGATCCAGCTCTCCTGCAGCAGGTTGCTTTCATGGAAGCTCAGCCGGGCGACGTCGATCAGCGGATAGGCGAGCAGCGCCGCCAGGATCAGCAGCGACGGCCACAGGAACGAGGCGGCCAGAATTTCCTGGGAGTATTTGCGCCGCAGCCTGGAGGCGAGGCGCCGGCCCGGGCTATTCGCCGGGCGGGCCGGCACCGTGATCACGCCGCGCGCCTTGCCGGCCTCAACCTAGTTCACCGCCTCGAAGATCTTGTTCCACTCGGCCGCGGCACTGTCCAACGCCTCCTTGGCACTGCGCTTGCCCTGGATCACGTTCTGGATCTCGGTGGTCATGATCTTGTTCATCCTGACCGCGTTCGGCATGGCAAGGAACGGCGACTGCGCGTTCGGCAGCGCCATCTGCGCCACGAACGCCTGGAACAGGCGGCGTTCCTTGAACCATTCCTGGCTCGAGACGTCGGTGCGGGCGGGGAAGGCGCCGGTTCCCTTCGCCCACAGCTCGATCCCCTTCGGGCCGGACATCCAGCGCATGAACGCCCAGGCGGCATCCTTGTCCTGCGCCTGCGTGCTCATGGTGTTGAGCGAACCGCGCACCATGGTGCCGGTGGTCCTGCCCTTCGGCAGTGTCGCGATGTCGTAGGTGAGCGCGGGGTTGAGCTGCTTCTGGATCGCGATCCCCCACGGCCCCTCGAACATCATGGCGACACTTCCGGAAGCGAAGTTCGCGCGCTTCTCCTTCTCGCCGTTGCTGAGCACGCCGGGGACGGAAATCTTGTCCTTGTTGATCCGGTCGGCATACCACTCGATCGCGCGCACGCCATCCGGCGAATTGAACACTGCCTTCTTGGCATCGGCGTCGATGATCGTTGCCCCGTCCTGCAACAGCAGGGGGTAGATCTCGTAGGTCATGTTCGTCGGCGGTTCGCTTTGCAGCGTGCCGGTGATCGCGAACTGCCGCTTTTCGGGGTTGGTGAGCTTGCGCGAATATTCCGCGAACTCGTCCCACGTTTTCGGCGGGCCGGACAGGCCGGCCGCCTCGAACAGTTTGGTGTTGTAGAACAGCGCGACCGCACCGCTCTCGATCGGCAGGTAGTACTGCTTGCCCCGCCATTTCTGATGGAACGTCGTGGGGATGTTGGCAAAGAACGCCGCCGGTTCGCCCGCGATCCGCTGATCGAGCGGTTCGATCACGCCGAGGTCGGCGAACTCCGCGACCCAATCGACCTGGGCCAGCAGCACGTCGGGTCCGCGCTTGGCCTGGTGCAGCACCAGCGCCCGGTCGTGGAAGCCGGTGAACGGCGCGTCGATCATGACCAGCTCGATCCCGGGATTGTCGGCCTCGAACGCCGCCTTCAGCTCGGCCATGAATTTCTCGCCGACCTCGGTGCCCTTCCACTGGCCCCAGCGCACCGTGCGCCGCTGCGCATGCGCGCGGCGGGCAAGCCAGGGCGTGGCTGTAGCGGCGGTGGCAAGCGAAATGACCGACCTGCGCCGAATCGTCATCGTTTCCTCCATGAAAGCCGCCCCGATGGTCCGGGGCATCCGGTTCCGCGTCTGCCGGGCTGCCCCGCCGTGCCCGGCCGGCAAGGCTGCTTCCCGGCCGCCACCTTCCACGACCTGACCGACGATCGCGGGGCCGGCATGGCCAGCCTCACGCAGGCGCCCGGCGCAGCGCCTCCGGCATCGGCCAGGCGGCATGGACCGGGCGGGTATGACGCTGCACGAGTTCGCAGGTGGCGCCGACGTTCATCCAGCCGAACATGTCGCGGAACATGCCCTGGAGCGATGCCGTGATCGCTGCCTTCGGCTCCGCCGGCATCTCCCAGAATGGCTGTTTCACGACCTTCCAGGCCTTCTTGCGCGTATTGTAGAAGAACTGCCCGTCGGTCTCGCCGGGTGCCCGCTCGTG
>JADYYZ010000532.1 GCA_020853405.1 Acetobacteraceae bacterium | reverse complement strand
CGGTTGAGTTCCGGCGCCGGGCCTTCCCGCCCGGCCCGGCGCAGCTCGCCCGCGGTGATCGTCTCGCAGCGGCACAGGATGGTCTCGTCGGGCACCGCCGCGGCAAGCCTTGCGGGGAACGGAAAGGCGGCATCGAGGGCGGCGCGGAACTTTCGCATCCGCGCGATCCTGGCATCGAGGGCGGCGACCACCTGGCGGTCGGTCGCGATGCCGCGGTCGCCCAGCAGCGCGAACGCTGCCCGGCTGCCTGCGAGTTCGGCGGCATCGGCGCCGGCGATGCCGCCACAGTCGCCGGCGAGGTAGACGCCCGGCACCCTCGTGCGGCCGGCGCCATCGTGTTCGGGCACCGTGTTGTGCTGCACCGGGTCGAACACCATCGGCACGCCGGCGAGCTCCGCCAGCTGCGCTTCCGGCTTGACGCCGTATCCGACCGCCACGGCATCGCAGACGATCCGCCGCTCCCGCCCGCGATGGCGGAAACGCACGGCTTCCGGCCGCGTGCTGCCCTCGATCGCGACCGGCACCGCGCCCTCGTAGGCGGCGATGCCGCGGGCACGCACGGCCGCGACCAGCATCATCCCCTTGGCCAGCGTGCCCGGGTCGTGCCGCAGGCCCTTGATCGCCTGCGCCTTGGTCGAAAACGGGGTCGCATCGATCACCGCGGCCACCCGCGCCCCGGCCTTGGCATATTGCAGGGCACACAGCCACAGCAGCGGCCCGCTGCCGATGAAGGCGACGTTCGCCCCGATCGCCGTGCCTTGCGCCTTCAGCGCGATCTGCGCGCCCCCCATCGAATAGACGCCGGGGAGCGTCCAGCCGGGCAGCGGAATCACCCGGTCCATCGCGCCGGTGGCAAGGATCACCTGGCGGAACGGAATTTCGCCGAACCTGCCCTCGTGCAGCGTGAACAGCCGATCGGGCCGGATGTTCCACACACTGGTGCGCCGGCGATGATCGATGCGCGGCAGGATCGCATCGAACGCCCTGTGCACGCCGGTCGCCTTCGCCGCTTCCGTGCCATAAAGCGCGCGGGCGGGGCGCGAGAACCCTTCCGGCGGGCGGCGATAGATCTGGCCACCGGCGCGCTCCGCTTCGTCGAGCACGATCGGCGCGAGGCCGAAGCGGGCCAGCACCTCGGCCGCCCGCACCCCGGCGGGGCCGGCGCCGACGATCACGGGCGGCGGCTCGGCCAAGGCGGGCGGCGGCTCAGCCAAGGGTCGTCACCTGCATGCCCGGCGCGACCTCGGTCTGGCAGGCGCGCACCCTGCCCTGCCCGGCCACCTGCACCAGGCAGTCCTGGCACACCCCCATCAGGCAGAAGCCGCCGCGCGCGCCGTCGCCGAACTCGCTCCGCCGCACGATCAGACCGGCGAGGCGCATCGCGGTCAGCAGCGTATCGCCCCGCATCGAGGCAACCGGGGCGCCATCGACGGTGATCGCGACCGCCGGGCGCGCGGTCTCGGCGAGGCGGACGAAGGCACCGCTGCCCGCAACGCTCACAGCGTGTCCTCCAGCCGGCAGTTCACCAGCAGCTCGGCAACGACCGCATTGTCGGGCAGCAGCAGCAACTGCGCCGCCAGCGCCGCCACGTCGTCGGCCTCGCTCATCGCCGCGGCCGCGAACAGGGTGCTGTCGGCGGTCATGTCGGTGCGCACGAAGCCGGGGCACAGCGCGCTGGCGCGGATGCCGTGCTTCCAGCCTGCCTTGCGCATCGCCTGCGTCGCGCCCACCAGCGCGAACTTGCTCATCTGGTAGCCGACATTGTCGGAACTGCCCACCCGCTTGCCGGACAGCGAGGCGATGTTGACGATCCGCCCGTGGCCGGCGGCGACCAGGTGCGGCCAGGCGGCCCGCACCACCCGGAGCGGCCCCTTGGTGTTGACCAGAAACATCTGGTCGGCGGCGGACTCGTCCTCGTCCAGCACGCGGAACACCGGGTTGATGCCGGCCGTATTGACCACCGCATCGATCCGGCCGAAGCGCGCGACCGCGGCCGCCACCCAGGCCGGCGCCGAGGCGGGATCGGTCGCCTCGTAATGCGCGACCAGCAGGTTGGGGTCCGACAGCGGCACGGTCGAGCGCGCGCCAGCGCACACGAAGAACCCGTCCGCCAGCAGCCGCCGCACGATCGCAAGCCCGATCCCGCGCGACGCACCCGAGACCAGCGCGACCCGGCCGTTCGGATCGAGCATCATGCCACGCCCGCCGCCGGCGCCCGCACATGGCAGGCGACCAGATGCCCCTCGCCCCCGGTCGGGGTCAGCGGCGGCACGCTCGCCTCGCAGCGCGGTTCGCGGAGCGAACAGCGCGGCGCGAAGCGGCAGCCTTTCGGCATCGCATCGATCGGCGGCACCCGCCCGGGGATCGCCGCCAGCGCCTGGGCGTCACGGTCCATGCGCGGGATCGCCGCGAACAGCGCCTCGGTATAGGGGTGGCGCGGGCGGCTGAAGATCTCGGCGACCGGCCCGCTCTCGACGACGCGGCCGGCATACATCACCGCGACCCGGTCGGCGATGGCGGCCACCACGCCCAGATTGTGGGTGATGAACAGCACCGCCATGCCGCGTTCGCGCTGCAGGTCGGCCAACAGGCCCAGCACCTGCGCCTGGATCGTCACGTCGAGCGCGGTGGTCGGCTCGTCGGCCAGCAGCACCGCCGGCCGGCAGGCCAGCGCCATGGCGATCATCACGCGCTGGCGCATGCCGCCCGAGAACTGGTGCGGGTATTCGTTGAAGCGCGTCCTGGCCGAGGGGATCTTCACCTCCTCCAGCAGCCGGAGCGCCTCGGCCTCGGCCGCGGCCCGGCCTTCCGCGCGGTGCACCACGATCGCCTCGGCGACCTGGAAGCCGATCGGCAGCACCGGGTTGAGCGCGGTCATCGGCTCCTGGAAGATCATGCCGATGCGATCGCCGCGCACCTTCTCGAGCTCGGATTCGGAAAGCCCGACCAGCTCCTCGCCGGCCAGTTTCACCGACCCGCCGCCGATCCGGCCCTGCGGCTTCGGCACCAGGCCGATCACCGACAATGCGGTGATCGACTTGCCGCAGCCGCTTTCGCCGACCAGCGCCAGCGTCTCGTTGGCGCCGACCTCGAACGACACGCCATCGACCGCGGCGTGCCAGGCGCCGCGCACCCGGAACTCGGTGCGGAGGTCACGCACCGCAAGGGCGGGAGTCGATGCGGCGGGAACGGCAGGGGCGGCTGTCGCATTCATCTCACGCCTCGCGGAACCAGAGCGGGATACCATAGTCGAGCGTCAGTTCCTCGCCCGGCCTGATCGCGCGCGTGGCGGCGATCAGGATGGCGGGCAGCGCATCGTCGAACGACCAGGCGCAGTTCGGGTTGCGCGAATGGTTGTAGAGGCTGGCATAGCCGAGCCCGATCGCCAGCCCCTCGCCATAGGCGTAGACGTGGTCGCTCAGCGGGTGGCCGGCCTGGGGAATGACGCCGGCCGGAATCGGCAGGATCGGCGAGACCTCGACCACCGCCCCTTGCGCGACCGGCGCGGTCGCCACCACGCCCCGCCCCTTGCCGGGCACGCTTCCCACCGTGATCGCGGGCGAGAGGTGGAACGCCGTTGCCATCAGCCGATCACCCTCCCGTTCGGGCCACCGCCGGCCACGATCCTGGCGCCCTGCGCCCTGCTCATGCGTCCTCCAGCGCCGCCAGCTCGCCAAGCGTCAATGGCTTGGTCGGAAAGCGGCCGCGATAGGGCTCGATCTCGGGCAGCCTCACGCCCCGCGCCTCGGCCAGCAGCTCGGCCGCGGTCGAGGCGCACATCCTGCCCTGGCAGGGGCCCATGCCGCAGCGCGTGAACGACTTCATCTGGTTCAGCCCCAGGCAGCCGAGCCCTGCGGCCGCGCGCACCTCGCCGGCCGTGACCTCCTCGCAGCGGCAGACCGTGGCTGAATCGTCCAGCACCGGGGCGCGGGCGGGGTAGAGCTTGTCGAGCACCGTGCGGAACTTCCGGTGCACCGAAAGCCGCTTCAGCAGCGGCCGCGTGCGCCGCCCGGCGGTCTCTGCGTCAAGTTTGCCGAGGTCGGCGGCAGCCGCGATCGCCGCCAGCCTGCCGGTGATCAGCGCCCCCTCCGCCCCCAGGATGAAGCCGCCATCGCCCGCCACCAGCACCAGCGGCAGGCTGCTGCGGCCCATGGCGTCGAGCACCGGCCGCCAGCTTCGCTGGCCGGCATCGAACACGTGCCGGAGGCCAAGGGCGCGCGTGATCTGGGTATTCGGGATCACGCCGTCATGGAGCAGCAGCAGGTCGGCATCCTCGGCCCGTTCGCCGCGCCCGTCCTGGAAACGCACCCGTGCCAGCCTGCCATCGTCCCCTGCCTCGGCCCGGATGCTGCGGGCAGGGTGCCAGCGGACGCCGGCGGCGGTGATGGTGCGGCCCCAGCGCACGCCCTTGGCCACGAGGTCCGACGCGCCGGCCAGCGCCGGCAGGTCGCCGATGCCGAGCACGCTCGATGCCGGCGGCGCGAGATCGAGGATGCCGGCAAGGCTGCCGCCCGCCGCCAGCGCCTGCACCGCGAACAGCCGCACGAGCGGCCCCTGGCCCGCGATCCAGACCCTCCCCTCCGGCCTCAGCCCCGCGGTCTTCAGCAGGATCTGGGCAGCGCCCACCGTCATCACCCCAGGCAGCGTCCAGCCGGGAATGGGCAGCGGCCGTTCCAGCGCGCCGGTCGCCAGCAGCACCCGGCCCGCCTCGACGCTCTGCGCCGTGCCGTCCACCGTGTAATAGACGCGCCCCTCCGGCTCGATCGCCCAGACCGTGGCGCCGAAGCGGGTGGGCACCTCGCTTTTGCGCAGTGCCTCGGCCATCGCCGCGCCGGCGGCATAGTCGGCGCCGAGGGATCCGCCACCCGCGGCGTTCGCTTCCGCCGCCCGCCAGACCTGGCCGCCGGCGGCCCTGTTCTCGTCCAGCACCAGGGCGGAGAGGCCGCCGGCGCGCGCCTCGAGTGCGGCGGCCATGCCGGCCGGGCCGGCACCGACGATCAGCAGGTCGACGGCCTCGCTCATGCCGGCGCCGCCTCGGTCGCGCCCTCGTGATGGGCGTAGTCGGCGGCGCCGTGCTGGCGGACGACCCGCATGCCGGGCCGCACCTCGGTCATGCAGGCCTGGCGGGCCGGCACGCCGTCGATCTCGACGAGGCAATCGAAGCAGGCGCCCATCATGCAGTAGGGCCCGCGCGGCGCGCCCGAGAGCGCGGTGTCGCGGAACACCAGGTGGCCGGCGGCAAGGAGCGCGGCAGCGACGCTGTCGCCAGGGCGCGCGGCCACCGCTGCGCCCTCGAACGTGATGGCGATGCTCGCGCCTTCAGTGGGCCGGCTGAACATGTGCCACATCCTTGAAGCGGGCAGGGTCGAAGGCAGCGAACGGCGTCAGGTCGCCGGCCAGGATCGCAGGTGCCAGCAGGCGCACGTGCGCGGCCGCGAGCGTCACGCCGGAATGGCACGCGCAGGCGAACGCGCCCGGGTGCCGGAGGCTCGCCGCGTAGGCGGGGAAGCCGTCCGGCGTCATCGGCCGCAGCGCCCCCCAGGCGCGCACCATGCGCGCCCGCGCGAGGTCGGGCAGCACCCTGACCGCGCGCGCCGCCATCCTTGCCAGCGCCGGAATGGTGGTGACCGGCTCGGTCTCGCCATCCTCGTAGGTGACGCCGATCTGCACCACGCCTTCCGCGGTCTGGCGGAGCGCGCTGGCCGGCAGCGGCAGCAGCTGCGGCAGCCGCTCGGTCACGATGTTCTGGCCGCGCACCGGGCGGACCGGGAAATCGATGCCGACCATCGCGGCCAGCCGCGTGCTGGCGACGCCGGCGGCGATCACCACCTTCTCGGCGGCCACATCGCCATCCGCCCGGCGCGCGATGAAGCCGTGGCCCTGCGGCTCGATCGCGCTCACCGGCGCGCCGGGCAGATGCGCACCGCCGGCGGCGCGCAGCCCGGCATGCAGGCCGCGCAGCAGATAGAGCGGGTTGACGTGGCCGTCATCGTGGCAGAGCAGCGCGCCGACCACCCGCTCGCCCAGCCGCGTCTGCGGCATCAGCGCCTGCAGCGCGGCACGGTCGATCATTTCCATCCGCGGCGCCTCGATGCCCGACTGGTTGTGCAGCCGGGCAATGCGCGCCGCCCGTTCGTCGAAGTCGGCCTGGGCCAGGCAGAAATCGAGGCCACCCTTCTGCTGGTAGCCGATGTCGCGGCCGGCATGACCCGAGATCTCTCCGGAAAAATCGTGCCAGATCCGGGCACTTTCGCGGGTCAGGCGCACATAGGCGGGCATGCCGTCGCCCTTGGACGCGGTCCAGACCAGGCCGAAATTGCCGCGCGCGGCACGCAGCGCGAAATCGCCCTCGTCGAGCAGGGCGACCCTGGCACCCTGGCCCGCCAGCCCATAGGCCAGCGCCGAGCCGACCATGCCCCCGCCCACCACCATGACATCGAAAGGCCCGCCCGGTTCTGTCGTCATCGCTTGCAGCCTGCCCGAGCGCGGGCAACCATGAAAGCCCCGATTTGGAGGATCGAGCCGTGCGCAACCTGCTGGCTGGGGCTGCCCTGCTGTGCCTTTCCGTGCTTGCCGCGCCGGCCATGGCCCAGACGCTGCGGGTCGGCCTGCCTGCCTCCGATGTCGGCACGCTCGACCCGCATCGTGCCACCGCGACCCAGGACAAGGGGACCGTGGTCTGGGCGTTCTCGGGCCTCGTGCGCTTCCCGCCCGGCAGCGCCGACCCGGCAGCCCTCGAGCCCGACCTTGCCGAATCCTGGCAGGTCTCGCCCGACGGCCTGACCTACACGTTCCGCCTGCGCCGGGGCGCGATGTTCCAGCACGGCTACGGCGAGGTCACCGCCGAGGACGCGGCGTTCTCGCTGCGCCGGGCGGCGGATCGCCAGAAATCCTCGTTCGCGGCCGACTACGCCGCGCTGGCCGCGGTCGAGGTCGTGGACAGCCACACCTTGCGGGTGACGCTGAAGGAGCCGGTGCCGCTGGCGCTCGGCCTGTTCGCCAACTACCACGGCGGCAACGTGCTGAGCCGGCGCGCCACCGAGGAGGCCGGCGATGGCTTCCGGCTGCGCCCGGTGGGCAGCGGCCCCTTCGCGATCGAGCGGGTCGATGCCGGCCAGGCCGTGCTGCTTTCGGCCCACGACGATTATTTCCGCGGCCGGCCGAAGCTGCGAGGCATCACCGCCCGCTACATCCTGTCCGACAGCACCCGCGAACTCGCCTTCACGGCCGGCGAGCTCGACCTGATGGCGGGGCGACGCGAGCAGCGCTGGGTCGAGCGCATGCGCGGGCAGTCGGGCGCGGTGGTCGAGGTGATCGGGCCGGGCGAGTTCAGGACCCTGCTGATCAACACGCACCGCCCGCCGCTCGATGATCTCAGGGTGCGCCAGGCGCTGGCGCATGCGATCGATGTCGGCGCGATCATCCGCTTCGTCGGCCCCGATGTCGCCACCCGCGGGGTTTCATCCGTGCCGCCCGGCTATCTCGGCATGATCACCGACCTGCCGACCTTCGCCCCCGACATCCCGCGCGCCCGCGCCCTGCTGGCCGAGGCCGGCTTCCCGGGCGGCGTCGCGATCCGATCGGTGGTTTCCAACATCTCGACCCAGCTGCCGATCATGGAGCAGGTGCAGGCGCAGCTGCGCCGCGCCGGCATCACGCTGGAGATGGATATCGTCGACCACGCCACCTATCACCAGCGCATCCGCCAGGATCTTTCGGCGCTGACCTTCTATGGTGCCGCCCGTTTCCCGTTGGCCGACAGCTACCTGACCCAGTTCTATCATTCGCGGAGCGCGCCGGGGCAGCCGACCATGAGCCTCAATTTCGCGCATTGCGACGCGGCCGACGAGCAGATCGACCAGGCGCGGCGCGAGCCCGACCGTGCCCGGCAGATGGCACTGTGGGCGGAGGCGCAGCGCAAGATCGCGGCTGCCGTCTGCTCGATCCCGCTCTATGACCTGCTGCAGGTGTGGGTGCGGAGCAGCCGGCTCGATTACGGCTACCAGCTGCGGGGCGCGATCCACCTCGCGCCCGCGATCACCGAGGCGACGAGCCTGCGCTGATGGCGCCCGGCGCATTCATCGAGGCCGCCCGCCGGCAGCTGGGCGAGCGGCTCTCGACCAATGACAGCGTCCGCGCCCAGCACGCCAAGGGCGAGGACTGGCTGCCGCCGCACCTGCCCGACGCCGTCGCCTTCCCCGCCGGCACCGAGGAGGTCGCGCTCGTGGTGCGGCTCGCCGCCGAGCACGCCGTGCCGGTGGTGCCGTTCGGCGCCGGCACCTCGCTGGAAGGCCATGTCACGCCGGTCGCGGGCGGGGTTTCGATCGACCTCTCGCGCATGACGCGCATCCTGGCCGTGAGCCAGCCCGACCTCGACTGCCGGATCGAGGCGGGCGTCACCCGCCAGCAGCTGAACGCCGCGCTGCGCGCCGAGGGCATGTTCTTCCCCGTCGATCCCGGCAGCGCCTGCACCATCGGCGGCATGTGCGCAACCCGCGCCAGCGGCACCAACGCGGTGCGCTACGGCACGATCCGCGAGAACGTGCTGGGGCTTGCGGTGGTGCTGGCCGACGGGCGCGTGGTGCGCACCGGCGGGCGGGCGCGCAAATCGGCCGCCGGCTACGACCTCACCCACCTGTTCATCGGCAGCGAAGGCACGCTTGGCATCATCACCGAGATCCAGCTGCGCCTGCACGGCATCCCGGAGGCGATCAGCGCCGCGGTCTGCCAGTTCGCGACCCTGCAGGGCGCGGTCGAGACGGTGATCGCGACCCTGCAGTCAGGCGTTCCGGTGGCGCGCATCGAGCTGCTGGACGATTCCCAGATGGGCGCCTCGATCGCCTATTCGAAACTCGAGGGCTTCCGCCCCGCCCCCACCCTGTTCCTGGAATTCCACGGCAGCAGGGCGGGGGTGGCCGAGCAGGCCGAGGCGGTGCAGGAGATCGCGGCCGAGCATGGCGGCGAGAAATTCGCCTGGGCGACCGCCGAGGAGGAACGCTCGAAACTCTGGAAGGCGCGCCACGATGCCTACTGGGCCTGCATCGCGCTGCGGCCCGGCGCGCGCGGGATCGCCACCGACGTCGCGGTGCCGATCTCGCGCCTGGCCGAGGCACTGCTCGGCTGCAAGGAAGACATCGAGGCGTCGGGCATGATCGCGCCGATCGTGGGGCACGTCGGCGACGGCAATTTCCACACCGTGATCCTGATCGACCCCGATGATCCGGCGAGCATCGAGGCCGCGTTCGCGCTCGATCGCCGGATCGTCGCGCGCGCCCTCGCGCTGGAGGGAACCTGCACCGGCGAACACGGGATCGGCATCGGCAAGCGCGAGTTCCTGCTGCAGGAGGCCGGCGTCGAGGCGCTGGACGTGATGCGCAAGGTGAAGCGGGCACTCGACCCCGCCGGCCTGTTCAACCCGGGCAAACTCTTCCTCAACTGAGCCCGGCATCGCCGGCCCGCCCGCCCGCCGGGCCGGGCTTGACGCCACCGGCCGGAGCGCCCATGCCCCGGCCCTGCATGAGCGGACGGATCGCACAGGACAGCCTGCGGACCGGGGCGGCGATGGGCGGGCGGGTCGCCGCCATCGGCACCGGCCACTGGGGGCGCAACATCGCGCGCAACCTGGCCGAGCTCGGCGCGCTTGCTGGCGTGGTCGATGCCGATGCGGCACGGGCGGGCGAGATCGCGGCCAGCCACGGCGTCGCCGCGCGCGACCTTGCCGAGGTGCTGGACGACCCCGCCATCACCGCGGTCGCGATCGCCGCCCCCGCCGCCCGGCACGCGAGCCTGGTCCGCCAGGCGCTGCTGGCGGGCAAGCACGTGTTCGTGGAAAAACCGCTGGCGCTGCATGTGGCGGAAGCCGAGGCGCTGGTCGACCTCGCCGACCGGCAGCGGCGGGTGCTGATGGTCGGGCACCTGCTGCAGTACCACCCGGCGTTCCTGGCGCTTCGCGATGCGGTGGCGGCGGGCCGGCT
>JADYYZ010000531.1 GCA_020853405.1 Acetobacteraceae bacterium | reverse complement strand
GCATCTCCACGTAGGCAAGCAGATGGTGGCCGAAGGTGGTGGGCTGGGCCGCTTGCAGGTGGGTGAAGCCGGGCATCACCCAGTCTGCGTGCTCGGCGGCGCGATCGGCCAGCGCCCGCATCACCCCCAGCAGCTGCTGGTCCAGCCCGTCGATCGCATCGCGCACCCACAGCCGGACATCGAGCGCCACCTGGTCGTTGCGGCTGCGCGCGGTGTGCAGGCGGCGGGCGGGTTCGCCGATCTTCTCGGCCAGCCGCGCCTCGATGTTCATGTGGATATCCTCCAGCGCCTCGCTGAAGGTGAAACTGCCGGCCGCGATCTCGGCGGCGATCGCATCCAGCCCGGCATGGATCGCCTCGCGGTCGGCCTCGCTGATGATTCCGGCCGCCGCCAGCATCGCCGCGTGCGCCCTTGAGCCGAGGATGTCCTGGCGCCACATCTTGCGGTCGAAGCCGATCGAGGCGTTGATGGCGGTCATCACCGCGCTCGGTCCGGCTTCGTAGCGCCCGCCCCACAGGCGATTGGCGGCGGCCGAGGGGGGCGGCGGGCTTTCAGGAGCGTTCTGCATGGTTCTCTCGCGGCGGCTGGCTGTCTGGGTTCTAGCCGCCGGGTCCTGCCCGGGCAAACTGCTGGCCGAGGGCGTGCTGGAGCGGCTGCAGCTGCACGCAAGGCCGCGCCCCTCGCCCGACTTCACGCTGCACGACGCCGCGGGCAGTGAGGTGGCTTCCGATGCCTTTTCCGGGCAGGGCCTGGTGCTGAATTTCTGGGCCACCTGGTGCCCGCCCTGCGTCGAGGAGATGCCGGCACTTGCCCGCCTCGCGGCCGCGCTCGCGGGCGAGGGCGTCAGGGTGGTCGCGGCCAGCCAGGACCGCGGCGGCGTGCCGGTGGTGCGTGCCTTCTATGAGCGGGTCGGGATTTCCGGCCTGCCGATCTGGCTCGATCCCCGCGGTGCCGCCGGCCGCGCCTTCGGCATCCGCGGCCTGCCCACCACGGTGATCCTCGATCGCGACCGAAGCGAGGTCGCGCGGCTGGAGGGGGCGGCGGCGTGGGACGCGCCGCGCGCCATCGCGCGCATCCGCGAGCTGGTGGCGCCGGCGCCGGCCGGCAGCACCCGCGCGGCGGTGATTGACGCTGCCGCCAGCCCCGGGTGAGTGTGGCGGCGACCCACGCCGCAGCGGAACCCCACATGGCACACGAGAAATACCAGCGCCTGATCGCGTCGGTCGCGGCGCTGCCGCCGCTGCCGACCGCGGTTGCGCACCCGTGCGATGCCACCTCGCTGTCGGGCGCGATCGATGCCGCGCGGGCCGGCATCATCACCCCGATCCTGGTCGGGCCGGCGCACCGCATCACCGCTGCTGCCAATGCCGCCGACCTCGATATCAGCAGTTACGAGCTGGTGGCGACCGAACACAGCCACGCCTCGGCCGCCCGGGCGGTGGAGCTGGTGCGCGAAGGCAGGGCGGAAGCGGTGATGAAGGGCTCGCTGCACACCGACGAGCTGGTCGCGGCGGTGGTCGACCGCGCCTGCGGCCTGCGCACGGGGCGGCGGATCAGCCACTGCTTCGTGCTGGACGTGCCGAAATACGCCAAGGCGCTGATCATCACCGATGCCGCGATCAACATCGCGCCCGGGCTGGAAGACAAGGCCGACATCGTGCAGAACGCGATCGAGCTCGCGCACGCGCTCGGCATCGCCGAGCCGCGGGTGGCGCTGCTGTCGGCGACCGAATCGATCAGCCCGAAGATCGCCTCGACGGTGGAGGCGGCGGCGCTGTGCAAGATGGCCGACCGCGGCCAGATCACCGGCGGCCTGCTGGACGGGCCGCTCGCGCTCGACAACGCGATCAACCCGGAGGCGGCACGGATCAAGGGCATCGGCGGCCCGGTGGCGGGCAATGCCGACATCCTGGTCGTGCCCGACCTCGAGGCCGGCAACATGCTCGCGAAAAGCCTGTCGTTCCTGGCGGATGCCGACGCCGCGGGCATCGTGCTGGGGGCGCGCGTGCCGGTGATGCTGACCAGCCGCGCCGATTCGGTGGAAAGCCGGATGGCGTCCTGCGCGGTCGCCGTGCTGCTGGCCGCGCGCCGCCGCGCGCTGGCCGCGGAGAGCAAGGCGCTGGTCTGACGCCGGCGCGCCGGCTTCAGGCGGGGCGCGCGTTCATCGCCAGCGTCTTCTCGTCGTCGCGCACGGCATAGGCAATGCCGCGCCGCACGGCGACGGTGGTGTACTGCACATAGAGCGGAATGACCGCGACATCGTCCATCGCGAGGCGCATGGCGCGCTGCAGCGCCGCCTCGCGGGCATCGCGCTCGAACGCGCGCAGCGCCTCGGCGATCGCGGCATCGACCGCCTGGTTGGAATAGCCGCCGGTGTTGGTGCCGCCGATACGGCCGTCCGGCGTCTTCGTATGGATCAGCGTCGAAAGCCCGTAGCCTGCCTCGCCGTCGCCCGAGCTGCCCCAGCCCAGAAGGTGCAGGCTGAACTCGCGCCGCCGCGCGTTCGAGCGGCTGAAGAAGGTGCTGACCGGCATCGTTTCGACCTGGGTCTCGATGCCGATGCGGGTCAGCATGGCACCAAGCGCCTGCGCGACCCGCGCGTCGTTGACGTAGCGGCCGCTCGGGCCGTGCAGCGTCATCCTGAAGCCCTGCGGGTAGCCGGCCTCGGCCAGAAGCGCGCGCGCGCGCTCGGGGTCGTAGGGATCCGGCGCCAGATCGTCGCTGTGGCCCAGATAGCCGCGCGGCACCAGCTGGCCGGTTGCCTCGGCCAGGCCATCCATGGTCTGGCGGCACAGCGCCTCGCGGTTGATCGCAAGCGACATCGCGCGGCGCACGCGCAGATCGCGCAACGGGTTGGTGGCGAGCTCGGCGCCGTCGTGCGCGCGCACGAAAGGCGAGACCGCGCGATCGGTGTCGGGCACCAGGAAGATCACCCGGTCGGACGGCCTCGACAGCACCTCGATGGCCGGGTTGCGGGCAAGGGCCGCCAGCAGTTCCGGCGGCACGAAATCGATCAGGTCGACCTCGCCTGCCAGCAGCGCGGCGGCGCGTGCGGCCGCGTTCGGGATCACCCGGAACACCGCGCGTTCGAACGCCGGCTTCGCGCCGAAATAGGCATCGTTGCGGACCAGCTCGAGCTTCTCGGCCTGGGCGTAGGACACGAAGCGGTAGGGGCCGGTACCGATCGCCGCCCGGCCGGCGCGGAAATCGGCGGGCTGGGCGCCGGCGGCGGCACGGCGCGAGACGACATAGATGCTGCCGAGATTGGCCGGCAGCGTCGGCACCGGGCCGGCCGTGGTGCACCGGAGCCGCCGCGCATCCAGCACCTCGACCTTGGTCATGCCGCGCAGGTTCGGCGTATAGGGGCCGGGGTTGCCGGCGAGCGAGGGCACGCGCTCGATCGTGAAGGCGACATCGTCGGCGGAAAGCGGCGTGCCGTCGTGGAAACGCACGCCCTCGCGCAGCGTGAATTCCCAGCTGTGCTCATCGAGCACGCGCCAGGATTCGGCGAGCCCCGGCCCTGCCTGCGAGCGGTCGTTCTTGTAGGCGAGCGCATCGAAGATGTGCTGGCTGTAGGCCATGTTCGACGACAGATAGAGCCAGTGCGGATCGACCGGCGGATCGGTCAGCGCGCCGATGCGCAGCAGGCCGGGCTGGGCGAGCGCGAGGCGCGGCAACCCCGCCGCGGCAAGCGATGCCAGCGCGGTACGACGGCCCAGCCTGATCTTCATCACGGTCTCCTCATTCGCGGCGGCACCGGCTTGCGGACGATGCCTCGGGCATTAGACTGAACCGGCAGCGGCGCGGCAAGTACGCGCCCTTCCAGGGGAACCGCACACGCCATGGCCTATCCTGCCCGTCGTCTTCCCAGCCCGCGCGCGATGATCGTCGCCCCCCAGCCCGAGGCGGTGGAAGCCGGCCAGGCGATGCTGGCGGCAGGCGGCAACGCGCTCGATGCGCTGCTCGCCTGCGGCCTCGCCCAGGGTGTCGTCGATCCGATGATGTGCGGCATCGGCGGGCTTGGTGTGCTCACCCTTTATGATCCGCGCACGCGGGAAACCGTGGTGCTTGATGGCCTGTCCACCTGCCCCGCCGGCTGCACGCCCGCGATGTGGCAGGACGTGTTCCTGGGCGAGTGCAGCGACGGCTACGGCTACGTGATGAAGGGGCACGTGAACGAGCTCGGCCACACCGCCGTCACCACGCCTGGCGCGCTTCGCGTCTATGCCGATGCGCACGCGCGGTTCGGCCGCGCGACGTGGAACACGCTGTTCGAGCACGCGATCGCGCTGGCCGAGGAGGGGTTCCTGGTGCGGCCGCACATGCACGCGATCTTCACCATGGACGAGCAGCGCTATGGCCGGCTGCCCTGGACCAGGAAGCTCGCCCACACGGAAGAGGGCCGCGAGCTGTACATGCGCCCCGACGGCACCGCCAAGCGGCCGGGAGACCAGGTGCGCAACCCCGCGCTCGCGCGCACGCTTTCCGGCATCGCCGCCGGCGGGGTCGAGAATTTCTACACCGGCGCACTGGCCCGCCTGATGGCGGACGACATGGCCAGGCATGGCGGGCTGATGACCGCGCAGGATCTCGCCGATTTCCGTACCCGCACGCAAGCGCCGATGTGGCTGACCTGGCGGCGCTGGCGGTTCGCGCTGCCGGCACCGCCCGCCGGCGGCATCGTGGTCGGCGAGGCGCTACGCATCCTGGAGCATTTCGACCTCGCGGCACTCGGCCACAACAGCCCCGAATATATCCGCGTGCTGGCCGAGGCGATGAAGATCGCCGGGCGCGACAAGGAGGAGCATATCGGCGATCCCGCCTTCATCCCGCCGCCGCTCGACCGGCTGCTGGGTGATGCCTACACCAGCGACTGCGCCGCAAGAATCCGCCGCGGCGAGAAGACGAGTCTTGCCCGCGTCACCAGCGATGCCGCCAACACCACCACCATCTCCTGTGCCGACGCCGACGGCATGGTGGCGAGCATGACGCATACGCTTGGCACCGCCTCGGGCGTGATCCCGCCGGGCACCGGCTTCATGCTGAACGGGGCGATGAACTGGTACGATCCGCGCCCCGGGCGGGCAGGGTCGATTGCGCCGGGCAAGAAGCGCTTCTCGTCGATGGCGCCGATGATCGTGTTCGAGGCCGACCGGCCGGTGATGACGCTCGGCGCGCCAGGTGCTGCCTGGATCGGGGTCGCGCTGCTGCAGGTGGTGCTGAACGTGCTGGAATTCGGCATGACGATGCAGGAGGCGGTGATGGCGCCGCGGTTTT
>JADYYZ010000530.1 GCA_020853405.1 Acetobacteraceae bacterium | reverse complement strand
GGTTGGCTCGGGCCGGGCCACCGCGCCGTGGAACAGCAGGCCCGCACTCACCACCGCGATCGGCTGCGCGGCAAGCCAGGCACCTTCCAGGCTGGCCCGGAGCAGGAAGCCCGGCATGCCGACGCCGGCGGGCAGCGCGAGCGCGATCGCCGGCAGTGCCGCGAGCAGTGCCGCGACGCCGGCGGCGGGCGGTGTGCACCCCCTCGCCAGCAGGCCGATCAGCAGCAGCAGCGGCAGGGCTTCGAGTGCCAGGGTCACGGTGGCCGGCATCGTGCCCGGGCCGCGACGAATCACGAAATGGCGGAATCACGAAATGACAGCGCCGCCGCGGGCGGGCACACTCCGCCCCCGATGGGCGTCTTCATCCTGCAACGCGCCTCGACCGGGCTGCTGGTCATCCTGGCGATGGCGGTGATCGTGTTCCTTGGCGTCTACGCCATCGGCAACCCGATCGACGTGCTGATCAATCCTGCCGCCGACCAGGTGATCCGCCAGGAGACGATCGCGCGCTACGGCCTCGACAAGCCGCTGATCGAGCAGTTCGGCCTGTTCATGGGATCGCTGGCGCGCGGCGATTTCGGCACGAGCTTCGTGTTCGGCACACCGGCGCTGCCGCTGATCCTGGCGAAACTGCCGGCGACGCTGGAACTGGCCCTGTCGGCCATGCTGATCGCGATCACCCTGGGCATTCCGCTGGGGATGTATGCGGGCCTCCGCCACGACAGCGCGGCCGCGCGGGTGATCATGACGGGCTCGATCCTCGGTTTCTCGCTGCCGACCTTCTGGGTCGGGCTGATGCTGATCCTGGTGTTCTCGGTCGAGCTGCAATGGCTGCCCTCGGGCGGGCAGGGCACGACCGTGAGCGTCCTTGGCATCGAATGGTCGTTCCTGACGCTGGATGGGCTTCAGCACCTGCTGCTGCCGGCCTTCAACCTTGCCTTGTTCAAACTGTCGCTGATCATCCGGCTGGCGCGGGCCGGCATGCGCGAGACCTGGCTTGCCGACTATATCCGTTTCGCCCGCGCCAAGGGGCTCAGGCCGTCGCGCGTGATCTTCGTGCACGCCTTCCGCAACATCCTGATCCCGATCGTCACCGTGCTGGGGCTCGAGCTCGGCAGCGTGATCGCGTTCGCGGTGGTGACCGAGACGATCTTCAGCTGGCCCGGCATGGGCAAGCTGATCATCGACAGCATCATCTCGCTCGATCGGCCGGTGATGGTCACCTACCTGATGCTGGTGGCGACGATGTTCGTGCTGATCAATTTCACGGTCGATATCGCCTATGCCGCGCTTGACCCCCGCGTGCGCGAGATGCGGACGTGAGCCGGCGGGACGTTCGCAGGCAGGCGGCCGGGCAAGGGCGCTCGCCGGCGGCGGACTTGTGGCGCGAGTTCCTCGCCAGCGCGCCGGCGGTGATCGGGCTGGTGCTGGTCGTGCTTGCGATGCTGGCGGCGATCTTCGCCCCCCTGATCACGCCGCAGGACCCGTACGACCAGGCGCAGCTGGTGCTGCTCGACGCGCGGCTGCCGCCGGGCTCGGTCGGCTCGGGCGGCTTCACGCACTGGCTGGGTACCGATGCGGCGGGGCGGGACCTGCTGTCGGCGATCGTCTTCGGGCTGCGCACCTCGATCGGCGTCGGCCTTGCCTCGGGCACCATCGCGCTTTCGATCGGGGCGGCGCTCGGGCTGCTGGCGGCGTTCCGCGGCGGCCTGGTCGAAGGCGCGGTGATGCGGCTGGTTGACCTGCAACTGTCGTTCCCCGCGATCCTGCTGGCGCTGGTGCTGGCGGCCCTGATGGGGCAGGGGGTGGCGCAGGTGATCGCCGCCCTGGTCGGCGCGCAGTACGCCTACTATGCCCGCACCGTGCATGGCGCGGCACTTGCCGAACGGCGCAAGGACTATGTCGAGGCAGCGCTCGGCATCCCGCTCTCGACGCCCCGGGTGATGCTGGGCCACCTGCTGCCGAACGCGCTGCCGCCGCTGCTGGTGGTGGCCACCGTGCAGATCGCCAACGCGATCGCGATCGAGGCGACGCTGTCGTTTCTTGGCGTCGGCATGCCGACCAGCGAACCCTCGCTCGGCACGCTGATCGCCAACGGCTACCAGTTCATGCTGTCGGGCCGGTACTGGATCAGCGTCTATCCGGGCATCGTGCTGCTGGTGGTGATCATGTCGATCAACCTGGTCGGCGACCGGCTTCGCGACGTGCTGAATCCCCGGCTCAAGCGATGACCCTCAAGCGATGAGCGCGACGCGATGAGCGACGCCCTGCTGACGCTGGCCGGGGTCGGCAAGACCTTCCACGGCCGGCTGTCGCTCGCCGAGCGGGTGCTGGGCAGGAAATTGCGCCCGTTGCGGGCGGTGGATGGTGTCGATCTCGAGCTGGCGGCTTCCGAGGTACTTGGCCTCGTCGGCGAAAGCGGCTGCGGCAAGTCGACGCTGGGGCGGATCGCGGCGGGGCTGCTGGCGCCGAGCGAAGGCAGCGCCCGGCTTGGCGATGCGCCGGTGGCCGAGCTGTCGGGCGGGCGGCTGGTGAAGCGCACGACCGCGATCCAGATGGTGTTCCAGGACCCGTTCGCCTCGCTGAACCCGCGCAAGCGGGTGGGTGAGGCGGTCGCGGAAGGCCCGCTGGCGCATGGAATGTGGCGGCGCGACGAGGCCGCCGACCAGGTCGGCCAGGTGCTGCGCCAGGTCGGGCTTGACCCTGCCTTCGCCGGGCGCTTCCCGCACCAGTTCTCGGGCGGCCAGCGCGCGCGCATCGGCATCGCGCGGGCGCTGGCGATGCGGCCGCGCGCGATCGTCGCCGACGAGGCGGTGGCCGCACTCGATGTCTCGATCCAGGCGCAGGTGCTGAACCTGCTGGCCTCGCTGCGGGCCGAGCTGGGGCTCGCGCTGCTGTTCATCAGCCACGACCTTTCGGTGGTGCGGCACCTGGCCGACCGGGTTGCGATCATGTATCTCGGCCGCGTCGTCGAGACCGGCGAGGCCGAGGCGGTGTTCGCCGCGCCCTCGCACCCCTACACGCAGGCGCTGCTGGAAAGCGTGCCGCGGCTCGATCGTCGGCGCGCGAGCTTCCGTCCGGTGGCGGGTGAAATCCCCTCGCCGCTGGCACCGCCCTCGGGCTGCCACTTCCACCCGCGCTGCCCGATCGCGATCGCGCGCTGCCGGAGCGAACGGCCCGAGCTGCGCCGGCTCGGCGACGGGCGGCTTACCGCCTGCCATCTCGCCGAAGCTGCGCCTCGCGCTGCGTGATGTAGAGCGTGCTGGCCACGATCAGGGCCGAGCCTCCCAGCGTCCAGCCATCGGGCAGCTCGCCGAACAGCAGCGCGCCGGTGGCGACGGCAAAGACCAGGCGGATATAGGTGACCGGCGCCAGCAGCGAGGCATCGGCCATGCGCAGCCCGGTGATCCACATGAACATGCCGCAGACGCCGAGCCCGCCCATCACCAGCAGCGCGAGCCACAGGCCGGCCGACAGCGACGGCCATTCCACGATCGCCCCGGGCAGCGCGCCCGTGGTGGTGACCAGCCCGATATAGAGCATGATCGTCGGCGTGCTTTCGGTCGCGGCCAGCCGTTTCGTGACCAGGGTGATGCCGGCGCCGCACAGCGCCGATCCGACCGCGGCGATGGTGGCAAGGCTGACCGGCAGCACGCCGGGGCGGACCACCAGCAGCACGCCGGCGAAGCCGGCGAGCGTCGCGCTCCAGCGCCGCCAGCGCACCACCTCGCCCAGGAACGGGCCGGCGAGCGCCGTGGTCCACATCACCGCGGTGAACGACAGCACCGTCGCGGTCGCCATCGGCAGCTGGCGGAAGCTGAAATAGTAGGCACTCCAGGAGATCAGGCTCAGCACGCCGCGCAGGATGTGCAGCCCGAGATGGTCGGTGCGGAACAGGCCCGACCCGCGCCGCACGAGCCGCGGCGCCACCCACACCAGCTGTGCTGCGGAACGGAAAAGAACGATCATGGCCAGGGGTACCGCGGCCCCGACCAGCTTCACGATCGCCGCCTCGAGATTGACGATGAAGGCCGCCCCGGCAGTCAGTGCGACCGCAAGCAGCAGCGGGGAGCGGTGTGCGCCGCCCCCCGCCAGCCCTCTCACTTCGGGCGGATTTCGAAAGCCAGCGTCTCCTCGTCGGAACGGGGCGGGAAGGTGAGCGTGTTGCGCCCGGCCCACACCGCCTTCAGCGTCACGATCGGGATCTG
>JADYYZ010000529.1 GCA_020853405.1 Acetobacteraceae bacterium | reverse complement strand
CCCGCGCCGGCCGCCGGCACCGGGCGCGCTGCGGCGGCCGAAGCCGTCGTCACCGCCCGCGCGCTCGAGGTTTCGTACCTGACCGAGACAGGCCACCTCGCCGCCGTCCGCGGCGTCGATCTCGACATGCCGGCCGGGCGGACGCTGGCGGTGGTGGGAGAATCCGGCTGCGGCAAAAGCACGCTGCTGCGCGCCATCGGCACGCTGCTGCCGGTCGGGCAGGCACGGGTCACCGGCGGGCAACTGGTGGTCGACGGCAGCGATGTCGGGGGGATGCCGCCGCGGGCGATCCGCGAGCTGCGAAGGCGCGCCATCGGCGTCGTGTTCCAGGATGCCGCCAGCGCGCTGAACCCGGTGCAGACGATCGGCGACCAGCTGATCGAGGCGATCACCGCGGCGACGCCGATGCCACGGCGCCAGGCGCGCGCGGCTGCCGCCTCGCTGCTCGGCGATGTGCAGATCTCCGACCCGGAAGCCCGGCTCGACTCCTACCCCTACCAGTTCTCGGGCGGCATGAAGCAGCGGATCGTGATCGCCATCGCGCTCGCCCAGGCGCCGCGCGTGCTGCTGGCCGACGAGCCGACCAGCGCGCTCGACGTCACCATCCAGCAGCAGATCCTGACCCTGCTGCGCGGCATCCAGCAGCAGCGCGGCATGGCGATGCTGCTGGTCACGCACGATCTCGGGCTGGTTGCGCGCTATGCCGACGATGTCGGCGTGATGTATGCCGGCCGCATCGTCGAGATCGGCCCCGTGGGCCGCGTGTTCGGCGATCCCCGCCACCCCTATACGCAGGCGCTCAGGCTGTCGACGCCGAAGCTGCGCAACCAGGGCGGCGGGCGGCTGCTGCCGACGATCGCCGGCGAGCCGCCGCTGATCGGCCACCTGCCGGCCGGGTGCAGCTTCGCGCCGCGCTGCAAGCTCGGCGAGGGCAGGCGCGAGTGCCAGACCACCGTGCCGGAACTGCGCCCGCTCGACGGCCGCGAGGTCGCCTGCCATTTCGCGGAGCTGGTGCGATGACGGCAGCCGCCGCGCAGGGCGAACCGGCGCCGGACGAGGCGATTTTCGTCGTGCGCGACCTTTCGGTTTCCTTCCCGATCCATGCCGGGCTGATAAACTTCGGCCCGCCCAGGCTCCTGCGGGCGGTGCAGGAGGCCTCGATCAAAGTCCGCCGCGGCACCTGCTGCGCGATCGTCGGCGAGTCGGGCTCGGGCAAGACGACGCTGGCGCGGACACTGGCGGGCCTGGTGCGGCCGAGCGCGGGCCAGGTGCTGTTCGATGGCCTTTCGGTCGGCGAGCTCGACAATCGCGCGGTGCGCAGGATGCGCCGGCGCGTGCAGATGGTGATGCAGGATCCGCGGGCGGCACTCGATCCGCGCCAGCGGGTCGGCGAGGTGCTGCGCGAAGCCCTGGTGGTGCACCGGATCAGCCGCGATCGCGCCGACCAGCAGCGCCGGATCGAGGCGGTGATCCAGCAGGTTGGCCTTTCGGTCGTGCATCTCGACCGCTACGCCAACCAGCTGTCGGGTGGCCAGCGCCAGCGGGTCGCGATCGCGCGGGCGATCATCGTCGAGCCGCAGGCGCTGATCCTCGACGAACCGGTCAGCGCGCTCGACGTGTCGATCCAGGCGCAGATCGTGAACCTGCTGATCGAGCTGCAGGAGCAGTTCCACCTGACCTACGTGCTGATCACGCACGACCTGTCACTGGTCGGGCATATCGCCGACGATGTCGCGGTGATGTATCTCGGCCGGCTGGTCGAGCAGGGGCTGGCCAGCGAGGTCATCGGCGAACCCGCCCACCCCTATACCGCGAGCCTGCTCTCGGCCGTGCCGGGCGAGGACCCGGAGGCGGAGAAGGCGCGCGAGGTGAGCCTGCTGGAAGGCAACATCCCAAGCCCGCTTGCCCTTCCCGGCGGCTGCGCCTTCCACACCCGCTGCCCGCACGCGCGCCAGCTGGCGCGCGGCCTCGGGCGCGATCGCGTGGTCACGGTCGACGGCAACGACGTGCCGCGGATCTGCGCCGAGGTGGCGCCACCGGAACAGCATTTCGGCGCGGCCGGGGGCCACCGCGCCAACTGCCACTTCCCGCTCCGCCCGGCGAGCTGAGCCGGCACGATGGCGGGTGCGATCCATGCTCGGGCCCGGCCCGAACGAGACGCCAGAAGAAAGGATGAACGATGCTGACCGGATTCGATCCCGACCGCCCCGGCAAACATTTCTGCGAGATCGCGGTACCGCAGGGCGCGGGCCCTGGAGTGGTCGCGGAATCCCTCTGCTGCATCAGGAACGGCGACGGCCCGACCGTGGTGCTGACCGGCGGCATCCATGGCGACGAGTATGAACCCCAGATCGTGCTGCGCGGGCTGGCGGCGTCGATCGCGCCGCACGAGGTGACCGGGCGGCTGATCATCGTCCCTTCGCTCAACTTCCCGGCCAGCCAGACCGGGCGGCGCATTGCCGGCGCCGACGGCAAGAACATGAACCGCGTCTTTCCCGGCAACGCCGGCGGCACCCCGACCGAGCAGCTCGCCGCGGTCCTCGGTCAGCAGCTGTTCGGGCTGGCCGACCTGCTGATCGACGCCCACGCGGGCGGCAGGGATGCAACCGTGGTGCCGATGATCTTCGGCTTCAGCAACGACCGCTGCAAGGTCGGGCCGGCGGCACTGAAGCGGATCATGGAAAGCTGGGGCTACCGCTACATCGAGCATGTCGGCGGCATCGACACCACCGCCTGCGGCGCCGCCTTCCGCGCCGACATCGCCTCGATCGAGATCGAGGGTGGCGGCGGCGGCCGGCTCGATCCCAGCGAACTGGCGATCATGCGCGACGGCATCCTGCGCGGTCTTGCCGCCGCCGGCGTGCTGGCGCCGCGGCTTACGCCGATCGCCTTCCAGGGCGTGCATCTTTCGGTCGGTGCCGCGAACCAGGTGGTGGCCCCGGCGGCGGGGCTGATCGAGCATCTGTGCCGGATCGGCGACATCGTCGCCACCGGCCAGGTCATCGCCCGCCTGCACCCGCTCGCCGGCAGCACCGCGGATGCCATCGACATCGCCTGCCCGAAGGAAGGCCACCTGCTTCGCCAGACCCACAGCGTGCATGTCGCCAAGGGCCAGTTCGTCGCCAATACCGGGAGCGCCATGGCATGAAGGACGCGATCTCGACCGGTTCCGGGCGCGGGAGGACCGCGCATGCCTAGGCGTCTTGCAGCCGCCGCCCGGCCGGTCCGCTTCACTTTCGAGGGCATCGAGGTGGAGGCGGCGGCGGGCGATACGGTGGCGGCCGCCCTGCTGGCGGCCGGCCATCGCAGCCTTGGCTTCAGCGCCGTGGCAGGCACGCCGCGCGGCCCCTACTGCCTGATGGGCGCCTGCTTCGACTGCGTTGTGCAGGTCGACGGGGTGCCGAACCGGCAGGCATGCATGACCGAGGTCGCCGCGGGCATGCAGGTGCGGCGCATGCCCGCGCCCCAGGGCGAGGGCGAGGTGCTGGCATGACGCGCGAGGTCGATGTCCTGGTGATCGGCGCCGGCCCCGCCGGTCTTGCCGCCGCGACCGAGGCGGCAAACGCCGGCCGTTCGGTGGTGCTGCTCGACGAACAGCCGGCGCCGGGCGGCCAGATCTATCGCGCGGTCGAGCGTGCCTCGCCGGCGCTGCTGAAGATCCTCGGCGAGGACTACGCCGCCGGCCGCGCGCTGGTCGACGAGTTCCGCGCCTCGGCCGCCGAGTACCTGCCGGGTGCTTCGGTGTGGAACATCGGCACCGACCGCCTGGTCGACTATTCGCAGGGCGGCCAGATCGCGAACCTGCGCGCCGCCAGCATCGTCTGCGCGGCCGGCGCGCTGGAACGGCCCTGCCCGATCCCCGGCTGGACGCTGCCTGGCGTCACCACCGTCGGCGGCCTCCAGATCCTGCTGAAGACATCGGGGGTGGTCGAGGAGGAGGTGGTGCTTGCCGGCGCGGGGCCGCTGCTGTGGCTGCTGGCCGGCCAGCTGGTCGCGGCCGGTGCGCCACCGAAGGCGGTGGTCGAGACCGTGCCGAAGGGCAGGCAGACGGCGGCGCTGTCGAAACTGCCCGGGGCGCTGCGCGCCGCCGGCTATCTGCGCAAGGGCCTGGCGCTGACCACCGCTGTGCGCCGGGCCGGCGTGCCGGTCTATTCCCACGCCGAAGCGCTGGAGGTCGAGGGCGAGCTCGCGGTATCCGGCCTCCGGTTCCGCGCCGATGGCAGCGAACATCGCCTCGCCTGCACCGCACTCGGGCTGCATCAGGGTCTGATTCCGAACCAGCAGATCACCCGGCTGCTGCGGTGCGAGCACGCCTGGGACAGCGCGCAGCACTGCTTCCGGCCGGTGCTCGACGACGGGTTCCAGACCAGCTTCCCCGGCCTTTACGTGGTCGGTGACGCCGGCGGGATATCCGGCGCCAAGGCGGCGGCCCTCCAGGGGCGCATCCTCGGCATCCAGTTGGCGACGGCAGGCAGCGGCGCGGGCAGGCAGGCGGAGCGCAGGCTCGGCTCGCTGAAGGCCGAGCTGGGGCGCGATCTGGCGATCCGACCGTTCCTCGAGGCACTCTACGCGCCGGACCCGAAGCTCCTGGCGCCGGCGGATTCGACGATCGTCTGCCGCTGCGAGGAGGTCACCGCCGGGCGCGTGCGCGAGGCGGTGCGCCTGGGCGCGCCAGGCCCGAACCAGGTGAAGTCGCTGATCCGGACCGGCATGGGGTCGTGCCAGGGCCGGGTGTGCGGGGTCGCGGTCGCGTCCATCATTGCGGCCGAACAGGGCGCCCCGCCCGACCAGGCCGACTATTACCGCATCCGCCCGCCGCTGAAGCCGCTGCCGCTGACCGAACTCGCCGCCTATCCGGCGACCGGGCCCGACGACGAGGAGAGGGAGCCGTGAGCGAAAAATCGCAACGATCGCAGCAGGCCGACATCGTCATCATCGGCGGCGGCATTCATGGCTGTTCGGCGGCGCTGTTCCTTGCCGAGCGCGGCCTGTCGGTCAGCGTGCTCGAGAAGGACAGCGTCGGCCGCCACGCCTCCGGCGTGAATGCCGGCGGCGTGCGCCGGCTCGGCCGGCATCCCGCGGAAGTGCCGATCTCGGTGCGCTCGATGAAGATCTGGCGGGG
>JADYYZ010000528.1 GCA_020853405.1 Acetobacteraceae bacterium | reverse complement strand
CGGCGTGCTGTATCCCACCTTCGGCCTGCTGCTCAGCCCGATCGTCGCCGCGGCGGCGATGTCGCTGAGCTCGTTCTCGGTGATCGCCAACGCGCTGCGGCTAAGGCGGGTCAAGCTCTAGTGGTCCCTTGCTGACAGGCACTTCAGCCTGTCAGCTGAATCGGCCCACCAAATCAAGCTAGTGCACTGACCCATGCTGAACCATCTGAGCGAGTCAGTGCACTAGGGTCAGCCGGGCGGGCGGAACCGCACGTCCGGCCCGAGGGCATCGGCGTAAGCGGCGCGGCCCCCGGCCGCGTCGAACGCCCAGATGGTGTAGGGCTCCGGCGGCTGGCCGGGAACCTCCATGCCGGGCGAGCCCAGCGGCATGGCGGGCACGGCGATGCCCCGCCACTGCCGGGGCTCGCGCAGGAACGCCATCACCGCGGCCAAGGGAACGTGGCCTTCCAGCACCAGGGCGTCGGCGAATGCGGTATGGCAGCCGGCGAGCTCGTCCGGCACGCGGGCGGCGCGCCGGACCGGGATGAGTGTGTCGGCTTCGGTCACGCTGGCGCTGAACCCCGCCGCGCGCAGATGGGCCAGCCAGCCGTCGCAGCAGGTGCATCCGGCATTCTTGAACACGCGCAGTTGGGGAAGGCTGGCGGCGGCGGCGGAGCCGAAAAATGCCGGCACCAGCGACAGGATCATGGCGCGGCGGCGCAGGTCAGGCATCGGTTGCATTCTCCTTGATGGCGCGTCTTGCCGTGACGTGGGTGGCGGGCAGGCGCACTGCGCGCATGCAGCCCGCCCGACCTTCGACGTTGAACGGCACCGTCACCGCCATGGCCCGCCCCCGCGAGGCGCCGCCGGCAGGATTTGGCACTACTCGGTGAACACGGCATTGCGGCCGGCGGACCACGGGCGGTCGAACGGCGTGATGAACTTGAGCGTAAACTGCATCCGGCGCATCCGCCAGCCCGCTGGCGTGCGGACGTACTCGTCCTCGGTGATCGCCGACATCAGCATGGCGCGATTGTCCCTGGTCAGCGTGCAGGGCTGCCAGAGCATCCAGGAGCCGTGCGCGGTATCGCCGGACAGGGTGATCACGGGGCTGACGAAGTAATGCAGCGCGAAGTTCCAGCCGCCGGCGCGCAGGTGGTCGTAGATCGCCTCGCGGCCGTCGCGGGTGCCGAACTGGGCGCCGCCATCCCATACCGCCTCGGGGGTGAAGGTGGCATCGACCTGGCGGCGGGTGATGGCGTCGATCTCGGCCTGGGGCTTGCGGCGGTGGTCGTCGGTGTATTTCTCGTCGGCGCAGCGCGCGTAATACGCCTTCAGCGCCAGGATCGCCGCGCGATCCTCCAGCAATTGCAATCGGTCTTCCAGGGCAGCCATGTCACTCCTCCTTCTCGTCGAGCCCGAGATAGATCGCCCGCACCCGCGCATCGCGCCGCAGCGCCTCGGCGGTGCCGGACAGCCGGATCTCGCCGCGTTCCATGATCACCGCCCGGTGGGCCACGGCCAGCGCGCTGTCGATCTGCTGTTCCACGATCACCACGGCGGTGCCGCGCGCGGCCCAGCGGCGCAGGAAATCCAGGATCGGCGGGATCAGCGCCTGGGCGATGCCGAGCGAGGGTTCGTCGCACAACAGCACCTTGGGCTGGGCGACGAAGGCCTGGGCCAAAGCGAGCATCTGCTGCTGGCCGCCGCTGAGGTCGCGGGCGGGGTCGGCGAGCTTTTCACGCAGGATCGGGAACATCTCGAGCGCCGGGGCGGCCATCGTCTCGAAATCCGGCCTGCCGCCGCGGAAGGCGGCGCCAAGGCGGATATTGTCGCGCACGGACAGTTCGGGGAACACGCGATGCCCGTCGAGCACCAGGCGCAGGCCGCGGCGGGTGATTTCCTCCGGCGCCATGCCCGTCACATCCTGGCCGTCGAGGCGGACGCTGCCGGCGGTGGGGCGGATGAAGCCGCCGATGCTGCGCAGCAGGGTGGATTTGCCGGCGCCGTTCGGCCCCAGCACCAGCACGATCTCGCCCGGCATCACCGCGAGGTCGATGCCGCGCAGCACCGGCACCCTGCCATAGCCGGCATGCAGGCCACTGACCTCAAGCATCGGCGCTGCCCGTGAACAGTAGGCGCACGCGCGGGTCGGCGGCGATGGCGTCCGGCGGGCCCTCGGCCACCACCAGCCCGGCATCGAGCACGGTGATCCGGTCGGCGACCTTCCAGACCAGGCCGAGATCGTGCTCCACCAGCAGCACCGTCTTGCCAAGCCGCTCGCACAGGAAGCGCACCAGCCGGGCGAAATCGCGCCGCTCCTCCGCCGACAGGCCGGCGGCGGGCTCGTCGAGCAGCAGGATGTCGGCATCGCCCGCCAGGGTCCGCAGCACCTCAAGCACCCGGCGCTGGGCATGGGCCAGCAGGTCTGGCCGGTGCTCCGACCATTCGGCGCGGAACGGCTCCAGCAGCGCCAGCAGCCAGTTCTCGTCGCCGCCGCCCGCGTCGGCGCCGATCTCCAGGTTCTCCCAGATCGACATCTCGTCGAACACCCGCGGCGTCTGGAAGGTGCGGCCGACGCCGAGCCGCGCGACGCGCCAGGCCGGGGCGCCCGTGGTGTCGGTGCCGTTCACGGCAACCCGCCCGGCGGTGAGCGGGATGAAGCCCGAGATGACGTTCAGCAGCGTGGTCTTGCCCGATCCGTTCGGGCCGACCAGCCCGTGCACGCTGCCGGCGGCGACGCTGAGATCAACCCCACCGAGGGCGGCGAGCGAGCCGAACGCCTTGCGCGCGCCGAGGACGCGGATCACGTCGCCCCCGGCGGCGCGCGGGCGGGTGCCGGACCAGGCCAGCACCGGCTCGATGCCGATCCCGGTGACGCGTTCGCGCAGCCGGCGGCGGCGGCGCAGCTTCTCGATGCTGCCCACCACCCCGTCGGGGAAGGCCAGCATGATCAGCAGCGCAACCACGCCGTAGCCGAGCAGCCGATAGCTGGCCATGTCGGCGAGCAGGGCGTTGGGCACCAGATAGAGGATCCAGGCGCCGACCAGCGGGCCGACCAGTTGCCCGTTGCCGCCCACGACCACGGAGAAGAAGAAGAAGATCGACAGGTCGACGCGGAACGCATAGGGGCTGACGAACCCCAGCACCGGCACATACAGCGCGCCGGCCAGCCCGGTGCCGCAGGCGGCGATGGTGAAGGCGATGAAGCGCAGCACGCCGGGATTCAACCCCAGCGCCATCGCCGCCTCGGGGCTGACCGCCGCCACCCGCATCCGCCGGCCCAGCCGCATGCCGCGCAACAAGGCGTGGAATACCAGGGCGCCGATGGCCAGTGCCATGACCAGCACCGCGATCCCGCTGAGGCCCAAGCCGATCGGGGCGGTCAGCGCCGGCACCGTGCGGGCGATGCCGTTGATGCCGTTGGTCAGGTTGTCGAACGCCACCAGCATCTCGGGGAACACCACCGCGGCGCTGAGGGTCACGAAGCCGAGATAATAGCCTTGGACCCGCAGCGCCGGCAGGGCGAACAGCAGCCCCAGCACCACCGCCATCGCCACGCCGGCCGCGAACCCCACCGCGAAGTGATAGTCCCACAGCCCGGCGACGATGCCGACGGTGAAGGCCGACAGCCCGAACACCGCGCCCTGGCCGAACGAGACCTGCCCGGCATCGGCGAGCAGCATGTTCTGCAGCACCGCCACGGTGACGAACAGGTTCACGATCAGGAAGTTATGCGTCCAATACGCACTGCCCAGCAGCGCCGGCACGATCACGCTGCCCAGGACGGCGATGATGCCGAGGATCAACTGCGCGCGGGTGGCACGGTCCATCACAGCATCAACCCGTGGAAATCCCGACGCAACCAGGCAAGCAGCGGGGCTCTGCCCCGCACCCCGCGTCGTGCGCAGCACGCTGACGCGTGACGGGCCGAGCCCCTGGACCTCATCCATAAGAAAGGTAACGGGTTCCAAGGGCCACTGGCCCTTGGCGGGTCCAGGGCAGATCCCTGGCCTTGCCTTGCTTCACTGGTCACGATTGGCATGAGCGGACCATCACACCCGCCGCGCCGCCTGCCGCCCGAACAGCCCCTGGGGGCGCAGCATCAGCACCACCACCAGCAGCGCCATCGACACCGCGTTCTGGAACTCGCCGCCATATTCATAGGCGGCGTAGAAGGACAGCATGCCGACCAGCACGCCGCCCACCAGTGCGCCGACATTGGCGCCCAGCCCGCCGACCACCGCGGCGACGAATCCGTTCAACACGTAGCCGATGCCGCTGTCATTGGCGATCGCCATCACCGGCGCGGCCACGAAGCCGGCGGAGCCGACGATCAGCCCGCTGATGGCGAACGCGATCACCTGCAACCGCCGCACCCGCAACCCCGCCGCCCGCGCGGCTTCAAGGTCCTGGGCGATCGCGCTGATCGCCAGCCCGGTCAGGGTGCGGCGATGGAACAGGTGAAGGGCGATGAACCAGAACACCGCGAGCCCCGCGGTCAGCGCGTAGGTCGCCGGCACCCGCGCGCCCATGAAGCGGATATTGGTGAACGGGCTGCGCACCGATTGCTGTGCCGCGCCCTGGTAGATCAGCAGCACCGCGCCGATGATGACCGAGGCGGCCAGCGTGGTGATCAGCCAGGAATGCTGCTCCACCGAGGAGCGCAGCGGCAGCAGGGTGACATAGCCCTGCACCGCCAGCAGCAGGCCAAGCCCGCAGGCGACGACCGGCAGCAGGACCATCCACTGAAGCTGCGTCGGCTGGCCCGGCAGCACCAGGTAGGCGAACAGCCCGCCCAGGATCAGCATGTTGCCCTGGGCGAAGTTCAGGATGCCGCTGGCGTTGAACACGACGTTGAAGCTCATCCCCACCAGCGCGAAGATCGCGCCGACGCCGATGCCGTGCACCACGATGATCAGCAGGTCATCCACGCGCCGGCATCCTGCCCCGCGGGATCAGGGGCAACGGAAGCGCTGCTGCAACCCGCCGGAAATGAGGCTGGCCGGCAGCACCGCCGACAGCGCATCGGGCCCGACCAGGAAGTGCGAGGTGGCGCTGGGGCTGAGGCTGCCGAGGATGCCCTTGTGCTTGCTGGCATTCGCCTCGATCCAGGCCGCGACCGTGGGGCCGTCGGTCTTGCCGCCGCTGCCCTCGACCGCGTCCTTGAACAGGAACACGCCATCATAGAGGGCGGCGGCAAAGGTCATCGACAGGCGGGCGGCCTTGTCGGGTGCGAACGCCTTGGCGCGGGTGACGAAGTCCACGAACGGCTTCGGCAGCTGTGTCGCGTCGCAGAAGGTGAAGGCGGTGTAGTTCAGCCCGGTGGTGTCGTGCAGCGCCGGCTTGCCGGCGACCTTGATGATGGCTTCGGCGAAGGTTGCGACGGTGTAGTTGCCGGTCACCTTCGGGTTCCAGCCGAGGTCGTCGCGCGCCTTCAGCACGTTGCCGGCATCCTCGCCGCTGCTGGCGAACAGGAACAGCGTGTCCGGGTTGCCGCGCTTGAGCGCCAGGATCTGCGGCGTCATGTCGGTGGCGCGGTACTGGTACTCCTGGGTCCCGGTCAGCTTCATGCCGCGCGCTGCCATCTCGCGGCGCATCGCCTCGACGAAGGATTTCGCCTGTGCGCCGCTATCGGAAATGATCGCGCCGGACTTGGCACCGAGCGCCCGCTCGGCCTGGGCAACCATCGCCTTGGCCTGGGATTCCGCGTTGATCAGCACGCTGAAATAGTACGGCGCGGCCTTCGGCGTGATCAGTTCCGAGCCGGTGGCGCCGAATTGGGGAATCTTCGCCTCGTTGACCACCGGCAGCACGGCCAGCAGCACCTGGCTGATCAGCGGCCCGAAGACCATTTCCACCTTCTCCTGGAGCACCAGGCGCTTGATCTCGCCAACGCCCACCGTCGGGTCGGTCTGGGTATCGGCGGTCAGCATCTCCAGCTTGCGTCCGGCCATCCCGCCGGCGGCGTTGATCTCCTGCACCGCCATGTCGATGCCGAGCTTGGCCGCCTCGGCCGCCGACGCGCCGCCGCCGGTGATGTCGAGGAATTGGCCCACCTTGAGCGTGGCCGGCTGCGACCGCGCCGCGCCGGGCAGCATCGCGGCGGCGGCCAGCAGGCCGGCCCCCATCCAAACAACCCGTCGCGAGATGCCAAAGCGAGAAAAGCTGAACGCAGAGGTGTCGTTTTTCATGGCGTTGTTCCCCGGCTGCCGTGCTTTGCTGGCGCGGTCGCGAAAGCTTAGATGCGGCGCGGAAGATGCGTCAAACCTTTCGCCGGAGACATGCGCGGGGGACCGGGATGAATGAACGCCTGAAGGATCGCATCGCCGTGGTCACCGGGGCGGGCAACGGCATCGGCCGGGCCAGCGCGCTGTGCCTGGCGCGCGCGGGCGCCGACCTGGCGGTGATCGACCTGGAAGCCGATCGCCTCGCCAGCCTGGCCGCCGAGATCGAGGCACTGGGCCGCCGCGCGCTGCCCGTCGCCACGGACTGCACCGACCGCGCGGCGGTGGAGGCGACCTTCGCCGACATCGCCAGCCACTACGGCCGCATCGACATCCTGTTCAACAATGTCGGCCAGAGTGCGCGCGAACGCGCCGGCGAGTTCTGGACCTCGGACCCCGCCACCTGGGATTTCGTGCTGGCCGTCTCGCTGCGCTCCGCCATGCTCGCCACCCGACAGGTCGTCGGCGCGATGCGGGCGCGCGGGTCGGGCAAGATCATCAACATGTCCTCGGAATCGGCGTTCTATGGCGACCTCGGCCTGGTGGACTACAGCGCGGCGAAGATGGGCGTGATCGGCTTCACCCGGGCGCTGGCCCGCGAGCTCGCCCCGTTTCGGGTAAACGTCAACGCCGTCGCGCCGGGCGCCATCGCCACCCGCGCGCATGACCGCCTGCCGGCCACGGTGATCGACCGCATCAAGCAGAGCACGCCGATGGGCTATATCGGCGCGCCGGAGGATGTCGGAAACGTCGTGGTGTTCCTGGCCAGCGAGGAGAGCCGCTTCATCACCGGGCAGTCCCTGCTGATCGACGGTGGGCGGTGGATGATATAGGTGCAAGGCAAGGAAGGAAGTTCTTTTTTGAAAAAAAGAACCAAAAAACTCTTATTCACTTCGCTTGAGGGCACGCTGGTGCCGCGCGATGAACAATGAATGAAAGTCTTTTTGCTTCTTTTTCTTCAGAAAAAGAAGAATCTTCCTTTATTTTTTCGAGGACCATCTCATGCGGGTAGGCATCGAAGTCGGCGGCACCTTCACCGATATCGTCGCCGTGGACGGCAGCCGGGTCGAGGTGGCCAAGGTGCCGAGCACGCCGCACAGCCCGGATATCGGCGCCTATGCCGCCATCGGCGCCGCGGGGCTGGATGTCGGCGCGATCGCCGATCTCGTGCACGGCTCCACGGTCGCCACCAACGCGATCCTGGAACGCAAGGGCGCCCGCGTCGCCTTTGTCACCACGTCCGGCTTCCGCGATATTCTGTTCCTGCAACGCCACGACCGGCGCAACATCTACGATCTGCGCTATGCCAAGCCGGCGCCGCCGGTCGCCCGCCGCGACTGCTTCGTGGTGGCGGAACGCATCGACGCGGCGGGCAATGTGATCCTGCCGCTGGACGAGGCGGCGATCGGCCGCGACCTGCTGCCGGCGCTGGCGGCCGGCGGCTATGATGCGGTGGCGATCTGCCTGCTCTCGGCCTATGCCGCCCCGGCGCATGAACAGCGGCTGGAGGCGCTGATCGCCGCCGCGCTGCCGGGCCTGCGCATTGCCTGTTCCCATGTCGTGGCCCGCGAGTTTCGCGAATACGAGCGCGCCGCGACCACCACGCTGTCGGCCTATGTGCAGCCGGTGATCGACCGTTATCTCGATCGGTTCGAGGCCACCCTGGCGCGTGCGGGGTTTCGCGGCCATTTCAGCGTGATGCAGTCCAATGGCGGGCGCCTGCCGGCCACCGCCATGCGCCAGACCGCGATCACCGCCCTGTTCAGCGGGCCGGCCGCCGGCGTGGTGGGCGCCATCCGCCAGGCCGCCCGCTCGGATCGCGGCAACCTCATCACCTTCGACATGGGCGGCACCTCCACCGATGTGAGCCTGGTGGTCGATGGCGCGGCGTCGCTGGCGCCGGAGACCGAGATCGACGGCCTGCCGATCCGCACCCCGGTGCTCGACATCGTCTCGGTCGGCGCCGGCGGCGGCAGCCTGGTGTGGATTGACGATGGCGGCATGCTGCGGGTCGGCCCGCGCAGCGCCGGCGCGGTGCCGGGGCCGGCCTGCTACGGGTTGGGCGGCACCGAGCCGACGGTGACCGACGCCCATCTGGTGCGCGGCACCATCCGCGCCGACGCCTTCCTCGGCGGCACGATGAAGCTCGACGCCGACCGCGCCCATGCCGCCTTCGCCCCGATCGCCGCCCGGCTTGGCACCGATGTCGCCGGTGCGGCGGCCGCGGCCATCCGCCTCACCGTCGCCAATATCGTCCGTGCGATGCAGCTCGTTTCCACCGAACGGGGGCGCGATCCGCGCGACTACGTGCTGCTGCCCTTCGGCGGCGCCGGGCCCTTGCTGGCCGCCGAGATCGCCGAGGAGCTGGGGGTGCCGGAAATCCTGGTGCCGCCCAATCCCGGCGTCATCTCCGCGCTCGGCCTGCTCTCGGCCGACTACGTGAAGATCGCCGGCGTCACCCGCCGCATGAAGCTCGACGACACCGCACCCGCCGGCCTGCGCGAGTCCTTCGCCATCTTCCAGGCACAGGCGGAGGGCGAGTTCCGCGCCATGGGCCTGCACGGGGCACTCGACTTCACGCTGAGCGCCGACATGCGCTTCGTCGGCCAGGCCTTCGAGATTCCCGTCGAGATCGATCCCGGCCTGCTGCCACGCCTCACCGCCGCGGACCTCGCCGAGCGCTTCACCGCGGCGCATCGGCGGGTCTATTTCCATGGCGGCGAGCCCGGGCGACGCGTCGAGATCGTCGGCCTGCGCCTGGGCGTGCGGCGGCGGCTGGAGGCGTTGCCCGCGTTTCGCGAGCACCCTACCGCGCTTTCGCCGCCCGCCTCGGTGCCGGTGCGCGTCGGCAGCGCGACGGTGGCCGCGCGGATGATCGCCGCCGCGGCACTCCCGCCCGGCATGGCGGTCACCGGCCCCGCTCTGGTCGAAGGCTACAGTTCCAGCCTCTGGGTTCCGCCGCGCTGGTCGGCGCGGCGCGACGAGCAGGGCAACATCATCATGCGGGGGACGGCGGCATGACACTCGATCCCGTCGACTATGCCATCATCAGCCAGGCGCTGATCGCCGCCGCCCGCGAGATGGGCGCCAAGCTGGTCCGCTCGGCCTATTCCACCGTGCTGCGCGAGGCCCGCGACGGCTCGGCCGCCCTGCTCGATGCGCGCGGCAACACGGTGGCCCAGGCCGAGCTGATCCCGATGCAACTCGGCACCATCGGCCATATCTTCCAGCCCTGCGCGGCGCTTTATCCGATCGATACGCTGGAGGAAGATGATTTCTTCGCCATCAACGATCCCTATTCCGGCGGCCAGCACCTTCAGGACGTGTTCCTGTTCCACCCGATCTTCGTCGCCGGCAAGGTGATCGGTTTCTCCGCCTCCGTCGCCCACCACCTCGACCTCGGCGGCGGCAGCCCCGGCCTCAACCCTTTCGCCGCCGATGTCTATGCCGAGGGCCTGATCATCCCGCCGATGAAATGGAACATGAAGCGCGACTGGCACGGCGGCAATTTCGAACGCCTGCTGCGCGCCAATGTCCGCGTGCCGCACCAGACGATGGGCGATTTCGACGCCCAGATGGCCGCCAACGCCATCGGTGCCGCGCGGATGCGCGAGCTCGCCACCCGTTACGGCAGCGAAAAACTCACCGCCGTGATGGCCGCGTTGCAGGATTATTCTGAGGCCCGCATGCGCGCCGCCATCCGCCTGGTGCCCGACGGCACCTATCGCGGCGAGGACGCAGTGGACGATGACGGCATTTCCGACGCCCCGCTCCCCGTGCGCGTTGCGGTCACCGTTGCCGGCGACACCATCGCGATCGACTTCGCCGGCACCTCGCCCCAGGTCGGCTGCAACCTCAACGCCCCCTTCGCGTCCACCATCTCGGCGGCACTCTCGGCGGTCAAGGCGGCGCTGACCAGCCCGGACATCCCGTTCAACGCCGGCGCCGCCCGCCCCGTCACCATCAGCGCGCCGCACGGCTCGCTGCTCAACCCCCGCCACCCCGCCCCGGTGCGCGCGCGCATGGAAGCCTGCTACCGCGCCTGGAACGCCACCATGAAGGCGCTGGCCCAGGCGGTGCCGCAACAGGTCGTCGCCCCCGGTTTCGACACCACCACGGTCGGCGTGCTGTCGCATCTCGGCCGTGACGGCTGGAGCGTCTATCTCGAAATCTACGGCGGCGGCCTCGGCGCCACCGCCGGATCCGACGGCTGCGATGCCGTTGACGGCCCGCTTTCCAACTGCTCGAACACCCCGGTCGAGGCGCTCGACCAGGATTTCACCTTCTTCCGTGTGCTCGAATACAGCCTGCGCGAGGACAGTTGCGGCGCCGGCACCCATCGTGGCGGCCTCGGCTTCCTGCGGCGCTTCGAAATCATCGCCGACAATGTCCAGATCGCGCTCTACAGCGACCGCTTCCGCCGCGCCCCCGAGGGCCTCCTGGGCGGCGGCCCCGGCACCACCGGCTTCTGCGAGATCGCGCGGAACGGCGAACGCATCCGGCTCCGCTCCAAGGACAAGGCGGCGCTGCGCCGCGGCGACATCGTCACCATCGCCGTCGGCGGCGGCGGCGGCTACGGCGAACCGGCCACCCGCTCACCGGCGCACATCGACACCGACCGGGCCGAAGGCCTGATCTCGGCGCACCGCGCCGCCCACTGGTCCCGCCCGCAGCATGAGGGTTCTTGAACCGAATACGCAGCGCCTCGCAGTGCCCTGGTACTATCCAACTCCGAGGAGGTGGATCAACACCACACTGATGACGACCAGCATCAGCAGCGATGCGGTAACCGCCGCAGACACGCGTGCGCCGACGCGTGCCACCACCCGTACGTCAACCCCAAGGCCAAGCGCAGCCATGGAAATCGTGGTCAGCAAGCTGGCCGTTATGGCAATCGGGACGATCAGCACGTGCGGGATCAGGCCAAGCGACCGCAGGAGCAACATGCCCAAGAAGCCGATGATGAACCACGGCACCATTCTGGTGAACCCAAGCTTGACGACGCTGCCCGTCGTCCGACTGGCCCGGTGGGTAAGTACCGCCAGCACGAGGCAAACCGGCCCCAGCATCAGGACGCGAACCAGCTTGACCAGGGTGCCAACCTGCACCGCGATGGCTCCGACCGGCACGGTGGCAGCCAGGACCTGTGGAACAGCGTAAACCGTCAGCCCCGCCAGGGTGCCATACTGGACAAGGGTCATGCCCAGGAACTCTCCGACCAACGGCAAAATCAGCACCGTCGCCACGCCGAGTACCGCCGTGAAGGCGATCGACGCCGCGACGTCAGCCTGTGTCGCCCCGATGATCGGAGCCACCGCTGCAATAGCGGAATTGCCGCAGATCGAATTGCCGCATGCGATCAAGGTGGCCATCTTTGATGACAATTTCAGGCCCCGGCCGATCAGATAGCTCACGCTGAGTGCGCCCACCACCACCACCGCGACACTGACGAGCAACAGAGGTCCCGCAGCAATGATCGTCGCCGCGCTGACCGAGGCGCCGAGCAGCACCACCGCGAACTCGAGCATTTGCTTTCCTGCATAGGCTATGCCGCCCAGGAGGAACGCCGGCGGCGTCCACAGGCTTCGGATCACCGTGCCGAGCAGGATCGCAAGGACCAGGGCCTCGATCCACGCGCGGCCGAACAATCGTTCCTCGAACCAGGCCAGGCCGCTTGCAGCCGCGGTGACCCCGATACACAACAGAATTCCCGGCAGCAGCCGAACGACCTTGCCGGAAATGGAACTCGCGGGTGCGACGGCCATGGAATCCTATTTCGCTGGGTCGGGGGGAGGGACCCTCGCAATTGCCCTGCGCCCAGTCAACCATTGCCATGGCAGTCTGGCGCCATGCGCCTTTCTGCCATGCTTGGGCTGGCGCAAGGCGTGACGTTGCGGCAGGAAGTGCGCATGAGCAACGAGACCATGGCTGGACGGGGAACTCTTGGCATCATAGCCGGTGGTGGCATGATGCCAATGCGGGTTGCAGCGGCCGCGAAGGCTGCGGGCCGTGAGGTGTTCGTCGTCGGACTGGAGGGTTTCGCAGAACTATCGTCGCTGATTTCCTTCCCCCATGCCGTTGCCCGGATCGGCGCGGCTGGGCGGATCATCGAATTGCTGCGCGCCCATCATGTGCGCGATCTCGTCCTCATTGGAACCGTGCGCCGCCCCAGCTTTTCCGATTTGCGCCCGGATATAGCAGGGGCCAAGCTGTTGACGCGGATCGGCAAGGCGGCTTTCGCAGGCGACGACGGCCTGCTCCGCGCGGTCATTTCCGTTCTGGGCGAACTCGGCTTCAATGTCATCGGCGCCCATGAAGTGTTGTGTGAAGTGGTCGGGCCATTTGGACTGCTGACGCGAGCCGCCCCAGACGCGCTGGCGATGGCTGACATCGCTCGTGGCATCGCCGTGGCCCGCAAGCTTGGCGAGGCTGACGTCGGCCAATGTTGCGTGGTCCAACAGGGCTTGATCCTTGCGGTCGAAGCGATCGAGGGGACGGATGCAATGCTGGCGCGCGCCGGGATGCTTCGCCGGGATGGTGCCGGGGGTGTGCTGGTGAAGCTGGTGAAGCCGGGACAGGAACGCAGTGCCGACCTCCCGACAATCGGCGCCCAGACGCTGCGCAATGCTGCCGCCGCGGGTCTGCGGGGCATTGCCTATGAGGCGGGGGGCACGATGTTGGCGGAACGAGAGGAAGCGATCGCGGTGGCAAACGCTGTCGGTCTTTTTATCCTGGGGTTCGATCCGGACAGCTCATACCAGCCCGCATAAAGGTTGACCCATGAAGTATGGGTCAACGCGGGCTGGCATGAGTCTTTGCTTTGCGCGCGGCCACCGGCCAGCCCCGCGCGCGATACCAACCCGCGAAACGGCCGGAAGAGT